>NZ_JAAAYH010000376.1:0-8808 GCF_018035285.1 Streptomyces sp. MK37H
CCGCATGGCAATTCTCCTCGTGCATTAGACGGCGTCGGCCGCCCTCGTCCGTCCCGTCCGCCGTCCACCCTGCCCAGGAGTAATTCCCGTGATCACCGCCTCCGGCGTCGAGCTGCGTGCCGGCGCCCGCGTCCTCATCGAGTCCGCCTCCTTCCGCATCGCCAGGGGCGACCGCATCGGTCTCGTCGGCCGCAACGGCGCGGGCAAGACCACGCTCACCAAGTGCCTGGCCGGTGAGGGCATCCCGGCCGGCGGCACCATCACCCGCTCCGGTCAGGTCGGCTACCTCCCGCAGGACCCGCGCACCGGCGATCTCGACGTCCTCGCCCGCGACCGCATCCTCTCGGCCCGCGAGCTCGACTCCGTGCTCCGTAAGATGCGCGAGAACGAGGACCGGATGGCCAACGGCAAGGGCGCCACCCGCGAGCGCGCGATGAAGAAGTACGAGCGCCTGGAGACCGAGTTCCTCACCAAGGGCGGATACGCCGCCGAGGCGGAGGCCGCGACCATCGCCGCCAGCCTCGGCCTGCCCGACCGGGTGCTCGGCCAGCCGCTCCATACGCTCTCCGGCGGTCAGCGGCGCCGGGTCGAGCTGGCCCGGATCCTCTTCTCGGACTCCGACATCCTGCTGCTGGACGAGCCCACCAACCACCTCGACGCCGACTCGATCACCTGGCTGCGGGACTACCTCAAGACCTACAGCGGCGGCTTCATCGTCATCTCCCACGATGTCGACCTCGTCGAGACGGTGGTCAACAAGGTCTTCTACCTCGACGCCAACCGCTCGGTGATCGACATCTACAACATGGGCTGGAAGCTCTACCAGGCCCAGCGCGAGGCCGACGAGAAGCGCCGCAAGCGCGAGCGCGCCAACGCGGAGAAGAAGGCCGCGGCGCTCAACGCCCAGGCCGACAAGATGCGCGCCAAGGCGACCAAGACCGTGGCCGCGCAGAACATGGCCCGCCGCGCCGAGAAGCTGCTGGCCGGGCTGGAGGAGGCCCGGCAGTCCGACAAGGTCGCCAAGCTGCGCTTCCCCGACCCGGCCCCGTGCGGCAAGACCCCGCTGACCGCGGAGGGGCTGTCGAAGTCGTACGGCTCCCTGGAGATCTTCACCGATGTCAACCTGGCCGTCGACAAGGGGTCCCGGGTCGTCATCCTGGGGCTGAACGGCGCCGGTAAGACGACCCTGCTGCGGCTGCTGGCCGGGGTCGAGAAGCCGGACACCGGCCAGGTGACCCCTGGACACGGGCTGAAGCTGGGCTACTACGCGCAGGAGCACGAGACGCTCGACCCGGACCGCACCGTCCTGGAGAACATGCGCTCCGCCGCTCCGGATCTCGACCTCGTCGACATCCGTAAGACGCTCGGGTCGTTCCTGTTCTCCGGCGACGACGTGGACAAGCCGGCCCGGGTGCTCTCCGGTGGTGAGAAGACCCGGCTGGCGCTGGCCACCCTGGTGGTCTCCTCGGCCAATGTGCTGCTGCTGGACGAGCCCACCAACAACCTCGACCCGGCCAGCCGTGAGGAGATCCTCGGCGCGCTGCGCACCTTCGCCGGTGCGGTGGTCCTGGTGACCCACGACGAGGGCGCCGTCGACGCGCTGCAGCCGGAGCGGATCATTCTGCTTCCGGACGGTGTCGAGGACCTGTGGGGCCAGGAGTACGCGGACCTCGTCGCGCTCGCCTGACGAGGCCCGACGGCGGGCGGGGTCAGGCCCGGCACAGGGGCGGGGGTGGCGTTCCGGACGCCGCCCCAGGAGTCCGGTTCCTCCGGTCCGATCCCCTTCCTGTAGATCATTCGGCCTAGGCGTGATCCATCATCTGAGTGAGAACGGCTGGTATCGCGGCGCGTCGCGGGCCACCGGCGCACACCACGTGCCGTGCGCCGGTCCGGATGTCTGCGACGTAGCTCACGTATGCCCTGACCTGCTTCTTCTTCGATGAATACGAAAGAGTGTCAGGTTGAACAACGCCGGAATCCTTGCTTCCGAAGGCCGTCGTGGCGCGATTTCCCGCAATCCTTCATCCACAGACCTTGCCGAATGGGTGGCCAGGAAGCCCTGTAGGGGTGATCATGAGAGTCCAGAGCGCACTTCCCATGAGGAGGCACGGGTGGCCGAGACTCTGAAGAAGGGCAGCCGGGTGACCGGCGCCGCGCGCGAAAAGCTCGCGGCAGACCTGAAGAAGAAGTACGACTCCGGGGCGAGCATCCGGGCGCTGGCCGAGGAGACCGGCCGTTCCTACGGATTCGTTCACCGGATGCTCAGCGAATCCGGAGTTTCCCTACGGGGACGCGGCGGTGCGACGCGAGGCAAGAAGACCGCCTCGGCCTGATCGCCCGCATGCTCCATCACCATCAGCAGGCAAGGACAGGGGTGCCACCCGGCTGATCGTCGGTTCGGCCGGGTGGTTACTGTGCAGTCACTTGTACTGACCGCACCCGACCGGAGGCCCCTGTGACCCTGCTCGACAAGGACGGCGTTCAGCTCACCGTCGATGACACGGTCGCCACGGTGACCCTGAACAACCCGGCGAAGCGCAACGCCCAGTCGCCCGCCTTGTGGCGGGCGCTGGCCGAGGCCGGAAAGCTGGTGCCGGGCACCGTGCGCGTCGTGGTGCTGCGCGCCGAGGGCAAGTCCTTCTCGGCGGGCCTGGACCGTCAGGCGTTCACGCCCGAGGGGTTCGACGGTGAGCCGTCGTTCCTCGACATGGCACGCGGTTCCGACAGCGAGCTGGACGCGACCATCGCCGGGTATCAGGACGCGTTCACCTGGTGGCGGCGGAACGACATCGTGTCGATCGCCGCCGTCCAGGGCCATGCCGTCGGGGCCGGTTTCCAGCTTGCGCTCGCCTGTGATCTGCGGGTCTGCGCGGACGACGCACAGTTCGCCATGCGCGAGACCAGCCTCGGGCTGGTGCCGGACCTCACCGGCACCCATCCGCTGGTCGGGCTCGTGGGATACGCCCGTGCGCTGGAGATCTGCGCGACCGGGCGCTTTGTCCACGCCGAGGAGGCCGAGCGGACCGGGCTCGCCAATCTCGTGGTGCCCGCCGCCGAACTCGACGGCGCGGTCCAGGACCTGGCGGCGGCCCTGCTCGCCGCGGACCGCGACGCCGTGGTCGAGACCAAGGCGCTGCTGCGGGGCGCCGTGGACCGCACGTACGAGGAGCAGCGTGCCGCCGAGCGCGCCGCCCAGGCCCGCCGGCTGCGCGACCTGGCGGGGCTGACGGACTAGCCACGCCATCAGGTCCGCGACGGCGCCGTCCGTCCGTTACGGCCGTCGCGGACCGATGGCGCCGGGCCGCGCCGGTGTGCCGGTCCGCCGTTACGCACCCACAGCACCCCCGGCGGGGCCGCCCGCGCCCGTCACGCCATCCGCTGCGGCTCCACCGCCGGCACCGCCTCCAGTACCAGCACCGCCAGATCATCGTCGATCGGCTCGGGGCTGAAGTCATGCGTGGCACGCCGCACCCGCTCCGCGACCGCCTTGGCACCCAGCCCCACACATTCCCGCAGGATGTCCGACAGGCCGTCGTCGTCATCCAGCTGACGGAGGCCGTTGCGCCGCTCGGTCACCCCGTCGGTGACGCACAGCAGCGTCTCGCCGGGCTCCAGTGCCAGCGTGTCGGCGTGGAAGTCCGGGTTCTCGTCGATGCCGAGCAGCATCTGCGGGGAGGCGGCGGGCGCCACCGCGCCCTGGGTGGTCAGCCGCAGCGGCAGCGGATGGCCGGCGCTCGCCAGGGTGCAGCGGGCGCCGCCCCCGGCCGGGTGCGGCTCCAGCTCCCCGTAGAGCAGGCTCAGGAAGCGCGGCCGGGACTGCTCGCCGTCAATCTCCGCAGCCTCCGCGTCCTCCTCCACCAGCGCCTGGTTCAGCCGGTTGAGCACCGACTCCACCCCATGGCCCTCGCGGGCCAGCAGCCGCACCAGATGGCGGGCCAGCCCGGTGACCGACATCGCCTCCGGGTCGCTGCCCTGGACGTCGCCCAGCAGGAAGCACCAGCGGCGGTCGCCCATGGGGAACAGGTCGTAGAAGTCGCCGCCGACGGTCTGCCCCTCGCCGTGCGGCTCGTAGACGATCGCCGTGTCCACCCCCGGGATATGGGCGATCGACATGGGCAGCTGGCGGCGCTGGAGCGCCCGGCTGATCGTCGCCTGACGGGTGTACTGCCGGGCCGTGGCCACCGCCTGGGCCACCCGCCGCGCCACGTCCTCCGAGAGCCGCACCACACCCTCCGCCATGCGTGGCACGCCCGCCCGGCCGAGCAGCAGGACGCCATGGCTGCGGCCGTGTGCGATCAGCGGGAAGCACACCGCCGATCCGCCCGCGCCCTGGCTGTCCGCGACCCCGGGCCAGGGCCAGGAGGTGCCCGCGGAGCCGAGCCCGGTCGGCGGCGGATGCCGCTCCAGCGAGATGCGGAGCGCGCCGATACGGTGCTCATCGCTGTGCCAGACGCGGGCGAGCTGGAGCCTGCCGCTCTCGGTGGTCAGCCAGACCGCGCACCAGTCGGCCAGCCGGGGCACCAGGAGCTGCCCGGCGAGGGCGGCCACCATGTTCTCGTCAAGCTGACCGGTGAGGAGTTCGCTGGCCTCGGCGAGGAAGGACGGTCCGCCCCGGTCCACCCAATCCGCGGTCGGATCGCGCTGCTCACGCGGCGGAATGGGGGCCAGGGTCTCGGCGAACCGCAACTCGCGCCCGAGCGCGCTGGTGGGGATGGCGTCGAGCTCGGTCCCCGCCCGCTCGGCGTCCAGCCGGAACCAGACCGCCTTACGGGTGCGGTGATAGGACACGCCCCAGGACTCGGCGAGCGCGCCGATCAGCTGGAGCCCGCGGCCGCGCCCCCGGCGCTGGGTCTCCGGCCCTCCGTAGACGGTGCTGGCGGGGTGGAGGTCCGCCACCTCGATGACGATCCCCGGCCGTCTCAGCACGTTCCTCGGCACATCGTCCGGACCGGCCGTCTCCTCGGGCCCGAAGCGGCCGCCCTCCGGCCCGAAGCCCTCCCCGGAGCTGCCGTCGCCGGGCTGGAGCCGGCAGACCACCTCGACCCGGGTGCCCGCGTGCAGCACGGCATTGGTGACCAGCTCGCTGACCAGCAGCATCGCGTCGTCGATCGACCGCTCGTCGAGGGTGATCGGGGCGAACGCCTCCGCCGCGCTCCGTCCCGTGAGCGCCGTACGGACGAAGGCGCGTGCCGCGCCGGGCGCGCGCACGCTCCCGGGCAGCGTCGTCCGCGAGACGGACTCACGCGCGAGAGGAAACAAGGCTCCCACGTGCGGCTCCAGAGCAATACAGGCGGTTTAGGCCATCTAGGTGCCATATTATGACAGACAGGGGGATATGAATGATCTTTAAGGGACGACGCGATGGCTCTCGACCCGATCACCACCGACACTTCCCCGGCCCCGCCCGTGGAATGTCCGGAATCCGCTCGGTCGCCCGGCCCGGCGCGCGGTGAGGAGACCGCGTCCGCGGCCGAGCTGCGGTCCCTGCTGGCGGCGATGAACGCCCTGTGTGACGGTGACTTCACCGTGCGTGCGGACACCTCGGCCGAGGGCCTGGTCGGTGAGATGGCCGGGGTCTTCAACCAGCTCGCGGTGCGCAACGCGCATCTGTCCGGGGAGCTGCACCGGGTGCGCCGCGAGGTGGTGCGCCAGGGCAGGCTGGACGAACGGATCACCGCGAGCCCCGGCCAGGGGGCCTGGGCCACCAATGTGGACGCGGCCAATCAGCTGGTGGACGCCCTGGTCGGCCCGGTGTCCAACGCCACGCGGGTGCTCGACGCGATCGCGTCCGGCGATCTGACCCAGCGGGTGGATCTGCACGACGGCAACCGCCAGCTCCGCGGCGATCTGCGGCGGCTGGGACGCGGGGTGAACCGCACGGTGGACCAGCTGTCGCTGTTCACCGGCGAGCTGACCCGTATCGCCCGCGAGGTGGGCACCGAGGGGCGGCTGGGCGGCCGCGCCAAGGTGCAGGGGCTCTCCGGCGACTGGCGCATGGTGACGGAGGCCGTCAACACCATGGCCTCCCGGCTCACCGCGCAGGTCCGTGACATCGCCGAGGTGACCACCGCGGTCGCCCGCGGTGACCTCACCCGCCAGGTGACGGTCGAGGCCACCGGTGAGCTGCTGGAGCTCAAGCTGACCGTGAACACCATGGTCGACCAGCTGGGCGCGTTCGCCGACGAGGTGACGCGGGTGGCCCGTGAGGTGGGCACCGAGGGAGAGCTGGGCGGCCGGGCCCAGGTCCGCGGCGTGTCCGGGGTGTGGAAGGACCTTACGGACAGCGTCAACTTCATGGCGTCCAATCTGACCTCCCAGGTCCGCAATATCGCCCAGGTGACCACGGCGGTCGCCACCGGTGATCTCTCGCAGAAGATCACCGTGGATGCGAAGGGCGAGATCCTCCAGCTCAAGTCGACGATCAACACCATGGTCGACCAGCTCTCCGCCTTCGCCGACGAGGTGACGCGGGTGGCCCGCGAGGTGGGCACCGAGGGTCAACTGGGCGGCCGGGCCCAGGTCCGCGGCGTCTCCGGGGTGTGGAAGGACCTTACGCAGAACGTCAACTTCATGGCGGACAACCTCACCTCCCAGGTGCGCAACATCGCGCAGGTCGCCACCGCCGTGGCGGAGGGCGATCTCAGCAAGACGATCACGGTGGAGGCCAAGGGCGAGATCCTGGAGGTGAAGTCGACGATCAACACCATGGTGGACCGGCTGTCGTCCTTCGCCGACGAGGTGACGCGGGTGGCCCGCGAGGTGGGCACCGAGGGCAACCTCGGCGGTCAGGCCCAGGTCCGCGGCGTCTCCGGGGTCTGGCGGGATCTCACCGAGAACGTCAACTTCATGGCCCTGAACCTGACCTCTCAGGTCCGCAATATCGCCCAGGTGACCACGGCGGTCGCCAACGGCGATCTGTCGAAGAAGATCACGGTTGATGCCCGGGGCGAGATCCTGGAGCTCAAGGACACCGTGAACACCATGGTCCAGCAACTGCGCTCGTTCGCCGACGAGGTCACCCGGGTGGCCCGCGAGGTCGGCACCGAGGGCCAGTTGGGCGGCCGGGCCGGAGTGCCGGGCGTGTCCGGGGTCTGGAAGGACCTTACGGACAACGTGAACTTCATGGCGTCCAACCTGACGTCCCAGGTCCGCAATATCGCCCAGGTCGCCACCGCCGTGGCGAAGGGCGATCTGAGCAAGAAGATCGACGTCGACGCGCGCGGCGAGATCCTCGAGCTGAAGACCACCATCAACACCATGGTCGACACGCTCTCCTCGTTCTCCGACGAGGTGACGCGAGTGGCCCGCGAGGTCGGCAGCGAGGGCCGGCTGGGCGGCCAGGCCCGGGTCGAGGGCGTCTACGGCACCTGGAAGCGGCTGACCACCGGCGTGAACGAGCTGGCCCTCAACCTGACCACCCAGGTGCGCGCGATCGCCGAGGTCGCGTCCGCCGTCGCCCAGGGCGATATGTCCGGGTCCATCTCGGTCGAGGCGCAGGGCGAGGTCGCCGAGCTGAAGAACAACGTCAATCTGATGGTCGCCAACCTCCGCGAGACCACTCGCGCGAAGGACTGGCTGGAGTCCAACCTGGCCCGTATCGCCTCTCTGATGCAGGGCCACCGCGATCTGGTCGAGGTCGCCGATCTGATCCTGAGCGAACTGACCCCGCTGGTCAACGCGCAGTTCGGGGCGTTCTTCCTCAGCGCGGCCGGCGCCAGGCCCGGTGAGGGGCTCGAGCTCATCGCCGGATACGGCACCGATCAGGACGCGATCGGGGGCGACTGCCAGACGCTGCGGACCGGCCCCCGGGGCCGCGGGCTGGTCGCCCAGGCGGCGGTGGAGAAGAAGCGGATCCTCATCAACGACGTCCCGCCCGACTACATCACCATCGACTCCGGACTGGGCTCCGCGCTCCCGGCCAGCGTGGTGATCCTGCCGATCCTCTACGAGGACCAGGTGCTCGGGGTGATCGAGCTGGCCTCGTTCAGCCGGTTCAGCGAGGTCCACCTGGCCTTCGTCGACCAGTTCGTCAACACCATCGGCGTCTCGATCAACACCATCATCGCCAACGCCCGCACCGAGTCGCTGCTCTCCGAGTCCCAGCGGCTCACCACCGAGCTGCGCCAGCGCTCGAACGAGCTCCAGCGCTCCAACGCGGAGCTGGAGGAGAAGGCCGCGCTGCTGGCGACCGCCTCCCAGTACAAGTCCGAGTTCCTGGCCAATATGTCGCATGAGCTGCGCACCCCGCTGAACTCGCTGCTCATCCTGGCCCGGCTGCTCGCGGACAACCCCGAGGACCGGCTGTCCCCCCAGGAGGTGCAGTTCGCCGCCACCATCCACCGCTCAGGCTCCGATCTGCTCCAGCTGATCAACGACATCCTGGATCTGTCGAAGATCGAGGCGGGCCGGATGGACGTCCGTCCGAAGAAGCTGCCGCTGGTCAAGATCCTCGACTATGTGAACGCCACCTTCCGGCCGCTCGCCGTCGACCGGGGCCTGTCGTTCGAGATCGCGGTCGGCGAGGACGTACCGCGCGAGATGTTCTCCGACGAGCAGCGGCTCCAGCAGATCCTGCGCAATCTGCTCTCCAACGCCCTGAAGTTCACCTCGTCGGGCGGGGTGACGCTGCGCGTCGAGCGCACCCCGGGAGCGCAGTTCGAGGAGGAGGCGCTGCGGGCCGCGGACGCCGTCATCGCGTTCTCCGTCACCGACACCGGTATCGGCATCCCGCCGGAGAAGCTGCCGGTGATCTTCGAGGCGTTCCAGCAGTCCGACGGCACCACCAGCCGGAAGTACGGCGGGACGGGC
>NZ_JAAAYH010000377.1:0-8771 GCF_018035285.1 Streptomyces sp. MK37H
AGGGGCACGATTGCCGGGATCATGTACTCGGGCAGCCGGTCGGCGGCGAGGCGGCGCAGGGCAGCCGGGTCGAGCTCGCCGGTGGGGACCACATAGGCGACGAGGCGCCGGTCCCCGGGGCGGTCCTCGCGGATGACCACGGCGGCCTGGGCCACGGCCGGGTGGCCGCTGAGGACGGCCTCGATCTCACCGGGCTCGACGCGGAAGCCACGGACCTTGACCTGCTCGTCAACCCGCCCCGCGAAGACCAGATCACCCTCTTCGGTCCACTTCGCCAGATCCCCACTGCGATACATCCGGCCACCCTGGGCCGCGAACGGGCAGGCGACGAAACGCTCGGCGGACAGGTCCGGCCGACCGATATAGCCCCGGGCCAGACCCGCACCGGCGATGTACACCTCGCCCGTCACGCCTACGGGCACCGGCTTGAGGAACTGGTCGAGCACATAGACGCGGGCATTGGGGAGGGGACGGCCTATCGGCGGAGCCTCCTCCAGCGCGGCGTCCAGCGGAGTGGCGGTCGCGGTGGTGATGACAGTGGCCTCGGTCGGCCCGTACGTGTTCCACACCCGCGCACCCACCGACCACCGCCCCGCCAGCTCCGCACTCAACCGCTCCGCACCCAGCACCCAATTGCTCACACCCGGGACAGCGTCAGGATCCAGCACCCCCAGCAGAGACGGCACCACACTCGCCACCCGCACGCCACACCGGCCGATCATCTCCGCCAGGGCCTGAAGGTCATTGCGCTCGGCGGTGGTGGCGACGGCGAGGGTGCCACCGGCGGCGAGGGTGACGGCGACATCGAGAACGGCGGCGTCAAAGCTGAACGACGCGAACTGCAACGCCACCACACCCGTGTCCATCCCCAGCACCGGACGCATCGCCTCAGCCAGATTCGCCACACCACCGTGAGCGACAGCCACACCCTTCGGCCGCCCCGTCGAACCCGACGTATAGATCACATACGCCAACTGGCCCGGGACAATGACCGTCCCCAGCGGCTCCGCCGAGAAGGCGTCGGCGCCCTCGAGAAGAACCGCGCGGGCGTCACCGAGGGGGACGTCGGCGAGGCAGTCGGCCGTACCGAGGATCACTTCGGCGCCACTGTCCGCGATCACGAAACCCAACCGGTCGGCCGGGTACTCCGGATCCAACGGAACGAACGCACCACCGGCCTTCCACACCGCCAACTCCGCCACCACCATGTCCACCGACCGCGCCAAACACAACGCAACCCGCGACTCCGGACCGACGCCGACCTCGCTCAAAAGCCGCGCCAAGCGATTCGCCCGCCGATCCAACTCCCCGTACGACACCGACTCACCACCACACCGCACCGCCACCACATCCGGCGTCTCCGCAACCCGCGCTTCGACGCGCTCCACGATCGAACCGGCGGGCAGTGTGGTCTCGGTGGCATTCCACTCCGCCACCACCCGCGACCACTCCGCATCCCCCAGCACCTCCAGCCGACCGACCAACGTCTCCGGATCGGCCGCCATCTGCCCCAGCACCCGCACCAAGCGGCCAAGGAGCCCCTGGGCCGCCTCGGGGTCGAACAGGTCAGGGCGGTAGTCCAGCCGCAGCCGCAGCTCCTCCGTCGGGTGGACACCCAGCGACAGCGGGAAGTTGGTGGACTCACGCATCGCCGCGCCGGTTATCCGCAGCCCAGCGGCCGCCGCCGTGGAGTCCTGCGCCCCGATGGGGTGGTTCTCGAACGCCATGATGGTGTCGAAGGTGGCGCCGGGCCCGGTCTGCCGCTGGATCTCGGTGAGGCTCAGATGCTGGTGGTCCAGCAACGCCGACTGCCGTTCCTGTAGCTCCGCGAGCAGCTCGGCGACCGTCCGCGCCGGGTCCAGGCGCACCCGTACGGGCAGCGTGTTGATGAAGAGCCCCAGCATGCTCTCCATGCCGGGGAGGTCGACGGGGCGCCCCGCCACCGTCGCGCCGAACACCACATCGCGGCGGCCGGTGAGCCGACCGAGCACAACGGCCCAGGCAGCCTGGATCACGGTGTTCAGGGTCAGGCCGTTGCGGCGGGCGAGGTCCCGCAGTCGGTCGGCGAGTACCGCCCCGGCGTCGGTGGCCGCCTTGCCGGAGGCGACCGGGGCAGTGGACTGTCCGCCCGGTGCCACCAGCGTCGGCTCGTCCGCGCCCGTCAGCTCCTGCCGCCATGCGTCCCGCGCGGCTCCCTTGTCCTGGCGGGCGAGCCAGGCGAGGTAGTCACGGTACGGGGTCACGGGCGGCAGGCCGTGTGCGCTGCCCCCTGCCTCGTAACACGTCCACAACTCCCGCATCAGCACCGGCAGCGACCAGCCATCCAGAAGGATGTGATGCAGCGTGACCATCATCCGGTACTCATCCGGCCCGACCTTGACCAGCAACACCTTCAGCAACGGCGGCACCGCCAGGTCGAAACGCCGCTCCCGCTCCTCGACCCCCAACCGCTCCGACTCCGCCCGGGCCACATCGGCATCCAGCCCGGACAGGTCCTCCTCCCGCCACGGAAGCTCCACGCCCCGGGCGATGACCTGCACCGGCTGCGCCACCCCGGCCAGCTGCCGGAAGCCAGCGCGCAGGCTCTCGTGCCGGTCGAGCAGCGCCTGCCACGCGTCGCGCAGCACCGCGGGATCCAGCTTGCCCTCGAGATCCAGCACGAGTTGCTCGACATAGACGTCGATGCCCCGCTCGTCGTACACCGCGTGGAAGAGCAGACCCTCCTGCAGCGGCGACAGCGGCCAGACGTCCTGGACTCGCATCTGAGTCATCGTGCTCCCCCCTTGTCCGCGAGTTCCGCTTCGAGCGCGTCGATCTGGCTCTGGTCGAGCGTGATGAGTGAGAAGTCCGACGGTGTGTGGCCGCCGCCGGAGCCGGTGGTGTGGGTGGCGAGGCCGGTGAGCATCGCCAGCCACCCGTCGGCGAGTCGCCGCATGTCGTCGGTGTGGTGGAGGTGCTGGGGCCAGGCGAGTGTCAACGTGAGCAGCGGGCCGTCCGGCAGGTCGCGGACCAGGCCGACGGCCTCCAGGGCGTGGGCCAGCGGGACCTCGTCGCCCACTCCGCCACCGAGACCGCCTTCGGGAGCGGCGGACCAGGCCGCAGCCGTCTGCTCCGGTGTCCCATCGGCGAAGCGGCCCAGGTAGGTGAAGCCGATCTGGGCGGTGGGCAGCGCGGCGAGTGCGGGCGCGGTCCCGGGGTTGAGATGGCGGAGCAGACCGTGGCCGAGGCCATCGCCCGGGACCGCGCGGAGCTGTTCCTTGATGTGCTTGACGGCCCGCCCCGCCACCGGCCCGCCGCCGCGCAGCCCGGCGAAGTCCTGTGTCGCGGGGTCGAGCCGCACGGGGTACGTGCTGGTGAACCAGCCCACCGTACGGGCCAGATCGAGACCGCCGGACGTCCGGCCGTGGCCTTCCACGTCCACGAGGACCCCGCTCTGCGCATGCTGCCCGCGGTGCCGCCGCCACTCCGCGACGGCGGAGGACAAGGCGGTGAGCAACACATCGTCGATCCCGGCGTGGAAGGCGGCCGGGACAGTCGTCAGCAGGGTGGCGGTGAGCTCGGCCGAGGCCGTCACGGAGACCCGCCGCAGCGTGGCGCCCACGTCGCGGTCCGGGTCCAGGGGGCACCCGCCGAGCGGTGCGTCGGAGCCGCGCAGCAGTCGGGTCCAGGCGGGGAGTTCGGCGAGCCGCGGTTGGCCGGTGGCTTCGGTCCGCAGGGCGCGGGCCCAGTGCCGGAAGGAGGTGGGCACGGGCTCCAGCACGACCTCACGGCCGGCCGCCAGGTCCGCGTACGCCTGGGCGAGGTCCGGGATGAGGATGCGGAGGGAGAGCGTGTCCACGGCGAGGTGGTGGACGGTGAGCAGGAGCCGTCCGGGGGTGGCCGGGCCGAGGTCGAACCAGACCACCTGCGCCATCACCCCGGCCCGCGGATCGAGCCGGTCTGCGGCGGCCCGCGACTGCTCGGCGATCAGGTGCTCAAGGTCACCCCCGGCCGCACTCGCATCGATCCGGTGCACCCACGGGGCCACGGATACGGTCGGGGGGACGAGGAGGCGGGGTTCGGGCTCGGTGTCCAGCCGGGCCCGCAGAATGTCGTGGTGATCGACCACCGCCTGAACGGCAGCGGTCAGCGTCTCCAGCCGCATCCCCGCCGGAACCATCACCACGGTCGACTGGAACACCCCAGCTATGCGTTCTGCTCCGGCCCGGTCCAGCAGCTCATGCATGACGGGGGTCAACGGCACCTCGCCGGTGCCCGGATCGCCGCTCCCCTCCAGGCCATCGGCGGTGGCCACATCACGGGCCACCACGGCCAGGTCCGCCGGAGTACGCCGCTCGAACACCTGCCGGGCGCTCACCACCAGACCCGCCTTACGCGCCCTCGACACCAGCAGCATCGACATGATCGAGTCACCGCCGAGCTCGAAGAACGACGCATCGGCACTGACCTCATCGAGGCCAAGCACCTCGGCGAAGAGCCCACAGAGGATCTCTTCGGCTGGCGTCTCCGCGGCCCGCCCCGACGTCGTCTCGGCGGTGTCGGGAGCGGGGAGTGCGGTGCGATCCAGCTTGCCGTTGACCGTCAACGGCAGCGCGTCCAGCGCCATGACGGTCGGGACCATGTACTCCGGCAACCGGTCCGCCGCGAACTCCCGCACGGCCGCCACGTCCAGCTCCCCGTTGGGGACCACGTACGCGACCAGCTGCCTGTCCCCCGGCCCGCCCTCGCGGACCACCACCGCAACCTGCGCCACGCCCTCGCAGGCGGCCACCACCGCCTCGATCTCGCCGGGCTCGACGCGGAAACCACGGACCTTGACCTGCTCATCGACCCGCCCCGCGAAGACCAGATCACCCTCTTCGGTCCACTTCGCCAGATCCCCACTGCGATACATCCGGCCGCCCGGGACGCCGAAGGGACACGCGACGAAACGCTCCGCCGATAGCCCTGGCCGACCGATATAGCCCCGGGCCAGACCCGCACCGGCGATATAAACCTCGCCCGTGACGCCTACGGGCACCGGCTTGAGGAACGTGTCCAGCACGAACACCTTGTTGTTGGGCAGAGGGCGGCCTATCGGTGGTGCCGTACCCAACCCGGGATCGAGGGGCATGGCGGTGGCGGTGGTGATGACAGTGGCCTCGGTCGGCCCGTACGTGTTCCACACCCGGGCACCGGCCGACCACCGCCCGGCCAACTCCGCGCTCAACCGCTCGGCACCCAGAACCCAATTGCTGACACCCGACACGGCATCCGGGTCCAGCACTCCCAACAACGACGGCACCACGCTGGCCACCTGCACCCCGCACCGGCCGATCATCTCCGCCAGCGCCTGCGGATCCTTACGCTCATCCGCACTCGCCACCGCCAAGGTGCCGCCGGCGGCGAGGGTGACGGCGACATCGAGAACGGCGGCGTCGAAGCTGAACGACGCGAACTGCAACGCCACCACACCCGCGTCCATCCCCAGCACCGGACGCATCGCCTCAGCCAGATTCGCCACACCACCGTGAGCGACAGCCACACCCTTCGGCCGCCCCGTCGAACCCGACGTATAGATCACATACGCCAACTGATCCGGGACGATGACCGTCCCCAGCGGCTCGGCGGAGAAGCCGTTCGCCTCCTCCATACGCACAACCCGGGCACCACCGACCGGCACCGAGGCCAAGGTCTCCGACGTACCGAGAACCACTTCGGCGCCGCTGTCCGCGATCACAAATCCCAGCCGGTCCGCCGGATACTCCGGATCCAACGGAACGAACGCACCACCGGCCTTCCACACCGCCAACTCCGCCACCACCATGTCCACCGACCGCGCCAAACACAACGCAACCCGCGACTCCCGACCCACACCAGCACCGTTCAACAACCGCGCCAGCCGATTCGCCCGCCGGTCCAACTCCCCGTACGACAGCGCCTCTTCACCACACCGCACCGCCACCGCATCCGGCGCCGCAACAACCCACGCCTCGAACCGCTCCACAATCGAACCGCCAGGCAGCGCAGCCCCCGTGGCGTTCCACTCCGCCACCACCCGAGCCCGCTCCACCTCACCCAACACATCGATCCCACTGACCCGCACCCCAGGATCAGCCGCCACCTGCTCCAACACCCGCACCAACCGCCCCGCCAACAACCGCACCGTGCGCTCATCGAACAGATCGGTCGCATACAACAGCCCACCCACGAGCCCGGCCGGATCGCCTTCGCTGTCGCGCCGTTCGGCCAGGGTCAGCGACAGGTCGAACTTGGCGGTGGACTCCTGCGAGGTGGCCTCCAGCGGCCCGACCCGCAGCCCGGGCAGATTCCACCGGCCCTGGGAGGCGGGCAGGTTCTGGAGGACGAGCATGATCTGGAACAGCGGGTTGCGGGAGAGCGATCGGGTCGGGTTGAGGTCTTCGACCAGCCGCTCGAACGGCACATCCTGATGCGCGTATGCCGCAAGATCGGTATCCCGCACCCGGGCCAGCAGCTCATCGAAGCCCGGGTCGCCGCTCAGATCGGTGCGCAGCACCAGCGTGTTGACAAAGAAGCCGGCCAGCCCGTCCAGCGCCGCGTCACCGCGACCCGCCGTCGCCGTGCCAATGGGGATGTCCGTACCCGCACCCATCCGCGACAGCAGAACCCCCAGCGCCGCGTGTACGACCATGAACATCGTCGCCCGGCCACGCCGCGCCAGCTCCACCAGCCTGGCGTGGGTCTGCGCGTCCACCTCCACCGGCAGAGTGCGCCCGCGGAACGTCGGCGTGGCCGGTCGTGGCCGGTCGGTCGGCAGGTCAAGCTCCTCCGGCACACCGGCGAGCGTCCGCCGCCAGTGGTCCAGCTGCCCGCTGATCACACTCTGCGGATCACCGAGATCGCCCAGCACCTCACGCTGCCAGAGCGCGTAGTCGGCGTACTGCACGGGCAGTGGCTCCCAGCCCGGGAGTCGGCCCTGGTGGCGGGCGGTGTAGGCGGTCTCCAGGTCCTGTGCGAGGACGCCCATCGACCAGCCGTCCACCGCGATGTGGTGCGCCACGATCAGCAGGATGTAGTCCGTGGGGCCGGTCCTGAGCAGCCGGATCCGCCAGGGCAGATCGACGCTGATATCAAAGCCGCGGCCCACGTGAGCCGTAAGGGCGTCGGCGATCTCGTCCTCGGTGGTGTCCACCACGACCAGCGGCGGCCTGCCCGCGGCGCCTTCGAGCACCTGCTGACGCGGGACGCCTTCGCTCGCCGGGTAGATCGTGCGCAGGCTCTCGTGCCGGTTGGCGACATCGCCCAGCGCGGCCTCCAGCGCCTCGAGGTCCAGTTCGCCGGACATCCGCAGGGCCAGGGGAAGGTTGTACGCCGCGCCCTCGCCCGCGCCTTCGAGCTGGTTGAGGAACCACATGCGCTGCTGCTCGAACGACAGCGGCAGCACCTCCGGCCGGGGCCGCGCCGTCAGCGCAGCGTGCGTCTGGCCGGTTGCCGCGTCCACCAGCCGTGCCACGCCCGCGGCTGAGGAAGCGGCGAAGAGCTCCCCAATGGTGAGCTCCGCCCCCAGGACGGCGCGGACGCGGGCGATGAGCCGCATGGCGAGCAGGGAGTCGCCGCCCAGTTCGAAGAAGGACGCCTCCGCGTCCACCCACTCCAGCCCGAGCACCTCGCCGAAGACCCCGGCGACGATCTCCTCGACCGGGGTGGCGGGGCCGCGCCCGGTGGCGCCGCCGAACTCCGGGGCGGGGAGGGCGGCGCGGTCCAGCTTGCCGTTGGCGGTGACGGGGAGGGTGTCAAGGGCCATCACGGCCGCCGGGATCATGTACTCGGGCAGCCGCTCGGCCACGTACTCCCGCAGCCCAGTCAGTGCACCGTCGCCATCACCGTTGCCGCTGCGTACGACGTAGGCCACGAGGCGCTTGTCGCCCTGCCGGTCCTCACGCACGACGACCGCGACCTGACCCACGCTCCCGTGCGCGGCGAGCACGGCCTCGATCTCACCCGGCTCCACCCGGAAACCACGGACCTTCACCTGCTCATCCGCCCGCCCCGCGAACACCAGCTCACCATCGGCCGTCCACCGCGCCAGGTCGCCCGTGCGATACATCCGCCCACCCGTGAACGGGCACGCTACGAAGCGCTCCGCCGACAGCCCCGGCCGGCCGAGATAGCCGTGAGCGAGCCCGGCGCCCGCGAGATACAGCTCACCGTTGACGCCCGGGGGCACGGGGTTGAGGTACTCATCGAGGACGAACGCCTTGGTGTTGTCGCGCGGCCGACCGATCGGCAGCACCGCCGGAACCTCCGCCCCAGGAGCAACCGGATACGTCGTGGCACACAAGGTCGCCTCGGTCGGGCCATACAAATGCCGGACCACAATCCCCGGGCAAGCGGCCTTGACCTGGCCAACCGCACCGGCAGGCACCACATCGCCACCGGTCAGCACCTCCGCCAGACCTGACAGACACTCCGGCGACTCCTCAGCCAGCACACCGAACAAACCAGCCGTCACATGCACAGCCGTCAGCCCATGCGCCTTCACCAAACCCGCCAACACCGCCGCATCCACCCGACCCGGCGGCGCCACCACCACCCGCCCACCACTGACCAACGGCACCCACACCTCAAACACCGCCACATCGAACGCATGCGGCGCATGCATCAACACACGCCCCCGCGCAGCCTCACTCCAACACCCATCCGCCACCAGCGCGGCCACCGCACCATGGCTGACCGCCACACCCTTCGGCACACCCGTCGAACCAGACGTGAACATCACATACGCCACATCCTCCGCCGAAACCACCACC
>NZ_JAAAYH010000378.1:0-8734 GCF_018035285.1 Streptomyces sp. MK37H
TTGTGCCATACCTGTTCGCGTGCGGCCTCGGCGACCTGACGCGCTTCACGCTCGGACACCGGCCTGACGGAGGATGCGGTCATCGGTGCTCCCTTTGCCGCGACGATCTCGTGACATTACCGGCACGTACCGCTGCCAGTGTGCATCCGGTCCGACGGGACGGCAAAGCGGGAGGACGCCGGGATCTGGAGGTCCGGGAAGGATTGCCGCGGCGCCGGGCCGGCAGGGGTGTCGATAGGCAGCGATGTGGCGTTGAAGCGCTTCGACACCCTCTGGACAGCCTTTGCGCTGCGGGTTTAGGGTCAATCCGCATGGCCAGACGGAGGAGCCTGAGCCATGCGTCGAAGCGCTTCACTGACAATCCCCCGGATGGAGTCCCCCGCATGGTCACCCTCGCCGAGGTCGCCCGCCACGCCGGAGTCTCCGCCAGCACGGTGAGCTATGTCCTCAGCGGCAAGCGGTCGATCTCCGCTCCCACGCGCGAGCGCGTCGAGCAGAGCATCAAGGAGCTCGGCTACCACCCCAACGCCGGAGCCCGCGCCCTGGCCAGCAGCCGCTCCAACATCCTCGCGCTCATGGTGCCACTGCGGACGGACATGTATGTGCCGGTGATGATGGAGATCGCCATCGCGGTCGCCACCACCGCCCGCTCCCACGGCTATGACGTCCTGCTGCTCACCGGTGAGGAGGGCCCGGCGGCGGTGCGCCGGGTGACCGGCAGCGGGCTCGCCGACGCCATGATCGTGATGGATGTGGAGCTTGAGGACGAGCGGCTGCCGCTGCTGCACGCGGCCCGCCAGCCCACCGTGCTGATCGGGCTGCCCGCCGACACCGTCGGTCTGACCTGCGTCGATCTGGACTTCACCGCCACCGGCGCGCTGTGTGCCGAGCATCTGGCGGACCTCGGCCACCGGGAGATCGCCGTCGTGGGCGAGGCCCCGGCCGTCTATGAGCGCCACACCGGCTTCGCCGAGCGGACCCTGGAGGGGCTGCGCCGCCGCGCCGCCGAGCTGGGAGTGCGGCTGCTGCACCGGCCGTGCGAGGGCAGCTACGAGTCCATGGACGGCACCCTGTCCCGGATCTTCGACGAGCGGCCCGGCACCACCGGCTTCGTGGTGCAGAACGAGGCGGCCATCGAACCGCTGCTCAGCCTGTTGCGCCGGCAGGGCCGCGCGGTGCCCGAGGACGTCTCGGTGGTCGCCATATGCCCCGAGCAGGTGGCCACCCAGGCGTCGGTGCGGCTCACCTCGGTGGCCATCCCCGCGCAGGAGATGGGGCGGCGGGCCGTGGAGCTGGCGGTGGCGAAGCTGGAGGGCGACGCTCCGGAGGAGCAGGTGACCCTGCTCGCCCCGGAGCTCACCGTACGGGCCAGCTCGGGCCCGGCGCCCGGCACGTCCTGACGCGATCTCGCCGGGCCGGTGGCGTACCGCCGCCGCGTGGGTGGGTGGCGGCGGTACGCGGATGTCAGCTCGCGCTCACCCCGAAGCTGTTGGTGCGGAAGTCCAGACCGCCGGCCGAGGAGGTGATCTCATAGCCGAACTGGACATCGCCGATGGTCACATCGCCGAACCAGCCCTTGGTGTTCTTGATCCAATTCACGATGGACTTGATGTCCACGGAGCCGGAGCTGGAGTTGGAGCCGCGGATGAAGGAGAAGACCTGGTTGGAGCCGTTGCTGCCCTTGTAGACGGTCCAGGTATGACCGCCGAGGGTGACGGTGCCCTGGGAGGTGCCGAGAGGGCCGACCGGGCCGGTCTTGTTGACCCA
This sequence comes from Streptomyces sp. MK37H, assembly GCF_018035285.1. Lineage (NCBI taxonomy): Bacteria > Bacillati > Actinomycetota > Actinomycetes > Kitasatosporales > Streptomycetaceae > Streptomyces > Streptomyces sp. MK37H. Next base: position 1,768 of record NZ_JAAAYH010000378.1, read on the forward strand.
GAGCATGATCTCGTATGCGTGGTCGCTGTCCCAGATGTCGTACGAGGTGTTGTAGGCGCCCGAGGACGGAACCGTCACGCTGTAGTTGCTGGTGAGGCTGTTGATGGCGCTGATCTTCTTGCCGACGACCTTCTTGGCGTTGGGGTAGGACTTGATGCCGCCGGTGTTCGGGTGGTTGGCCCACACTCCCCAGTCGCTGTAGGAGTTGGCCCAGATGGTCTGGGAGCCGGCGCCGGAGCCCCAGATGTTGTTGTAGAGGGTGTAGCCCCCGTTGGACCAGGTGCCCCACTGGTCCGAGGAGGACCAGGTGGCGGCCTGGGCGGGGGCGGCGGCGAAGCCGATCAGCGCGAGTAACGCGATCAGCGGGGTGAGGAAGAGCGTTCGAGCGGCTCGTTGCACGGGACCTTCCCTTTCAGATGAGGGATTCGGGCGGAGCCAGGACCATGACCGCGAAGCGGTCCAGCCGGACGCTGGTGTGGTGCGCGCGCCCGGTGAGCAGATCCGTCCGCGCGGACGGGAGGGGGACGACCGCCGGGGTGCGGCCGTGGTTGAGCAGGAAGAGGTACGGGCCGCGCCACACAGCCTCGACGCCCTCGGGGAGGCCGGGCAGCGCGGGTGCCAGCCCCGCCTCCTCGGCGGCGCGGCCGAGCAGGGCGCGCAGGGCGGCGGGTTCGGGGAGGGTGGAGACGTACCAGGCGGTGCCGGTGCCGTAGACGTTACGGGTGACGGCGGGGCGGCCGTCGAGCTCACCGCCCTTGATCCGGGCGACCGGTTCGGCGGTGGACGGCTCCAGGTCCTCGGACCAGAGGGTGCCGTGGAACGCGCCCAGCCAGGCGCCCTCGGCGGTGAGCGCCTCGCCCTCGTCCAGCGGCCACCACTCATGGACCGTACGGATGCCGAGGAGCCCACGGAGGCGGCGGTCCACCCCGCCGGGGCGCACCCGGTCGTCCTCGTCGGCGACGCCGGTGAAGAAGCCGCAGACAAGGCTGCCGCCGCCGCGTACGTACGCCGCGAGGTTGTCCAGAGCCTCGTCGGTGAGCAGATACAGCTGGGGGACGGCGACGAGGGCGTAGTCGGTGAGGTCGGCGTGCGGATGGGCGAAGTCGGTGGTGAGGTTCCGCTCCCACAGGGCCTGGTGCCAGGCGCGCAGCAACCGCTCGCAGGAGACCAGGGAGGAGGGACGGCCGTCCTGGACGGTGGCCCACCAGGAGTGCCAGTCGTGCAGGATCGCGGCCCGCGCGGGGACGTCCGTGCCCGCGACCGGGGCCAGTTCACGCAGCTCGGCGCCGAGTTCGCGCACCCGCGCGAAGGTGCGGCTGTGCTCACCGGCGTGCGGGACCATCCCGGAGTGGAACTTCTCGCTGCCCTGCCGGGACTGCCGCCACTGGAAGAAGCAGACCGCGTCGGCGCCGCGCGCGACGGCCTGGAGGGACCACAGCCGCATCAGCCCCTGCGGCTTGGGGTGGTTGACGCCGCGCCAGTTGACCGGGCCCGCGGCCTGCTCCATGAGGACCCAGGGGCCGCCCGCCTGGGAGCGGGTCAGGTCCTGGACCATCGCCCCGTAGGCGGCCGCGTGCGGGTCCGCGGGGTCGGGGTAGAGGTCGACGGAGACCACGTCCTCCTCCGCCGCCCAGGCCCAGCCGTCCTGGCCGATGAACAGCGGCATGAAGTTGGTGGTCACGGGGATGTGCGGGGTGCGGGCGGCCAGCGCGTCGCGTTCGGCGGTGAAGCACTCCAGCAGGGCGTCGCTGGTGAAGCGGCGGAAGTCCAGCGCCTGACCGGGGTTGATCAGGTACTGGGCGCGGCGCGGCGGGATGATCTCCTCCCAGGAGTCGTAGCGCTGGCTCCAGAAGGCCGTCCCCCACGCCTCGTTGAGGGCGTCCAGGCCGCCGTACCGCGTGCGCAGCCAGCGGCGGAAGTGCCGGGCGGTCTCGTCGCACCAGCAGTGGGTGCCGTATTCGTTGCCGACGTGCCACATCCGCAGGGCCGGATGGCCGCCGTAGCGGTCCGCCAGATCCTCGGTGATGCGCAGGGCGTGGTCGCGGTAGACGGGCGACGAGGCGCAGAACTGGTTCCGCGAGCCGTACCAGACGACCGTGCCGCTCTCGTCGCGCGGCAGGGTCTCGGGGTGGCGGGAGCCCATCCAGGGCGGCGGGGAGGCGGTCGGGGTGGCCAGGCACACCTCGATCCCGCCCTCGTGGAGCAGGTCCAGAACCCGGTCCAGCCAGTCGAAGTCCCGTGCGCCGGGGCGGGGTTCGAGCCGCGCCCAGGAGAAGACGCCGACGGTGACGGTGGTGACGCCCGCCCGGCGCATCAGCCGGATGTCGTCGTGCCAGACGCGCTCGGGCCACTGCTCGGGGTTGTAGTCGCCGCCGTAGAGGACGCGGCCGCGGGTGGCGTCGTTCAGGTCGGGCATACCGGCTCCCGTCTCGGGTCGGCTGGGTACGGGGGCAACCGGCGTCAGCCCTTGACGGCGCCGGTGAGCATGCCCTTGGTGAAGTGCTTCTGGACGAACGGGTAGAGCACCGCGACCGGGATCAGCGCGAGCACCATGACGGCCATCTGCACGGCCAGTCCGGGGATCTGCTGAGTGGAGATCATCTGGGACATGCCCTGCGGCGCCTGCTGCTTGATCACCAGCTGGCGCAGGATCATCTGCAGCGGCCACATGTCCTGGTCGTTGAGGTAGAGCATGGCGTTGAACCACTGGCTCCAGTAGCCGACCGCGTAGAAGAGCGAGACCACGGCGATCACGGCCTTCGACAGCGGCAGCACGATGCGGAACAGGATCCGCCAGTCCCCCGCGCCGTCGATCCGGGCGCTGTCGATCAGCTCCGGCGCGATGTTCTGGAAGAACGCCCGCAGCACCAGGACATTGAAGACCGAGACGGCCCCGGGCAGGATCATCGACCAGTAGCTGCCCTCCAGGCCGACGCCGGTGACCAGCAGATACGTGGGGATGAGACCGGCGTTGAAGAACATGGTGACCAGCAGCACCATCAGGATCGGCCGGTGCAGGAAGGACCCCGGGCGGGACAGGCCGTAGGCGCACAGGACCGAGACGACGGTGCTGATCACGGTGCCCACGGCGGTGAGCGCGAGGCTGACGAGCGTCGCCCGGGTCACCGTGCCGCCGCTCAGCAGCTCGGTGTAGGCCCGGAAGGTGATCGTCTTGGGGACGATCACCAGTCCCCCGGCGTCGGTGATGGTTCTCTGGTCGGAGAGGCTGGTGACGATCACCACCCACAGCGGGCCGAGGATCGCCAGACACACCCCGGCAAGGGTGGCCCCCTTGAGCCCCTGGCCGACCCTGCCGGGTTCCTCCTCCCACACCGGGCGCCTCTCGTCGCGGCGCCGCGCCGGGGGCGGGGCAGCGGGTCCGGTCGGGGCCGCGGTCCGCTCGGTCACGGTCATTTCCGGTAAACCCCCTGCTCGCCGAGCATATGGGCGACTTTGTTGGCGATCAGCACCAGCACCAGGCTGAAGGCGCCCTTGATCAGACCGCCGGCGGCGGCGATCCCGTAGTCGGTGTTGGCGATGCCGACCCACCACACATAGGTGTCAAAGACCTCCGAGGCGCCGGGCCCCACCGCGTCGCGCTGGAGCAGGATCTGCTCGAAGCCGACGGTCAGCGAGTCACCGACGCGCAGCACCAGCAGCAGGGCGACCACGGGGCGCAGCGCGGGCAGCGTGACGTGCCACATCCGGCGCCGGCGGTTCGCGCCGTCCACGGCCGCGGCCTCGTAGAGGTCCTGGTTGACGGCGGAGAGCGCGGCCAGGAAGACGATCACGCCCCAGCCCGCGTCCTTCCACACCAGCTGGGCGGTGATCAGGAACTTGAAGACGCCCGGGTCGGTCATCAGGTCGAAGCCCTCGTGACCGTGGGCGCGCAGCTGCTGGGCGAGCAGTCCGGCGCCGCCGAGCATCTGCTGGAAGATCGTGATCACCAGCACCCAGGAGAAGAAGTGCGGCAGGTACAGGATCGACTGCACCAGGCCGCGGACCTTGTCGCTGAGCACGCTGTTGAGCAGCAGCGCCAGCGCGATGGGCACCGGGAAGAACAGCACCAGCTGGATGAAGGTGATGGAGAGGGTGTTGGCGAAGGCGTCCCAGAAGCGGCTGTCCTCGAAGAGGAGGGTGAAGTTGTCGAGGCCCACCCAGGGGCTGGTCCACAGCCCCTGGGTGAACGGGTCGTAGTCCTTGAAGGCGACCGTGGTCCAGAGCAGGGGGACATAGGTGAAGAGCAGGAGGAGACCGACGGCGGGGGCGACCATCAGCAGCAGGGTGCGGTCGCGGCGCAGCCGATGCCACCATCCGGTGCGGGCGGTGGGGATGCCGGGGCTCGGCGGAGTGCCGGGACCTGCCGCGATGCCGTGCCTTGGCTCGGTGCCACGGTCCGCCAGGGCGCCCCGGGCCGGCTCGGCCATCAGGCGCCGCTGCCGTTCTCGTCGAGGAGTTCCCTATACCAGTCGCGGAGCCGGTCGCCGCCACCACTGCGCCAGTCGCTGATGGCCCGCTGGGCGTCCTTGATCGACTTACGGCCGCGGGTGACGTCCTTGGCGAGGTCCTCGAACGGCGTGTAGAGCGAGGCGTACCGGTTGGGCTCCTGGATCTGCATTCCGTAGAAGAGCGGTTTCCTGGCGAACTTGCCCATCCGCTGCATCCAGCCGCAGTAGTCCTCGACCATCTGCGGGAAGTCCGGATAGGCGACGCTCGCCTGCGGGGAGACGATGAAGCGGTAGGTGTCCTGGACGTCCCGGACTCCTGTGGCGTTCTTGACCGGTACGCCCTTCTTCATGTCGTGGTGCACGCCTTCGACGCCGTAGTCGATGAGGCGCTGCTCCTTGGTGCCGAAGGGCGCGGCGATGAAGTTCGCGAGGGCGAGGATTTCCTCGATCTGCTCCTTGGAGAGGTTCTTGTTGAGGAAGGACCAGATCTGGGCGGGCGGGTCGAGATAGATCACCGGATCGCCGCCGTCGGGGCCGAAGTAGTCCATTCCCTGAATCTTGAAGTCGGGGTTGGGGCCGGCCTGTTCGAAGGTGGCGCCGTACCACTTGGCGTCGCCGTCGTTGTACAAGAGGGTCTGCCCGGAGGTGAAGCGGGTCAGCGCGTCATTGGCCTTGCCCGCGACCGCGTCGGGGTGGACATAGCCCCCGGCGAAGAGCTTGCGGCACCATTCCAGGGCCTCGAGGTAGTTCTCGGTCTCGACCTTGTGGACCAGCTTGCCGTTCTTCTCGGTCCAGTAGTACGGCTTCTCCCCCGGGCAGCCGAAGAACCGCTGCGCCGACCACCACATGTCGTCGCAGGCCCATACCTTGCTCTTGGGCCGGGTGATCTCCTTGGCCAGGGCGAGGAATTCCGCCGGGCTCTTGGGGACGTGATAGCCCTCCTTGGTGAAGATGTCCTCGCGGTAGTACGGAATGACGCCGGCGAGCGGCCGGGAGGGCATCGGCAGCCCGCGGAGCTTGCCGCCGAAGACGGACATCTGCCAGGCGGCGGTGGGAATGGCGGCGAGGTTCGGATATTTCCTGACCTTGTCACCGGAGAGATACGGGCCCAGATCGGCGAATTTGGCGCTGACCGCGCCATGGATCCGCCCGCCCATCTCCCAGAGCGGGATCATCACGATATCGGCGATATCGCCGGAGGCGAGGACGGCGCCGAGCTTCTCGCCGTAGGTGTTGCCGTCCTGCGGCTGGAGCTTGACCGTGGCGCCGAGCGCGTCGTTGACCGCCTTGTAGTAGGCGTTGTTCTTGGGCGGCGGGGTGCCCCAGAGCGGTTCGAACATCGTGTAGCTGCCGCCGTGGCCGGGCTTGCCCTGCACGGAGGCGACCAGTTCGGCGGCGGGCGGGGCCTTGGTGTAGCCGGGGCTGGAGCCGTTGACGCTGGGGATGTCGGGGTCCGCCACCTTCGAGGCCGCATAGGTCGGCAGCAGGTTCTTCAGCTCCTTGCCGGAGGTGGTGCCGCCCTTGCCGGAGCCCTCCTCGGTGGAGCAGCCGGTGAGCAGCGGAACCCCTCCCGCGACGGCCGCCGCGGCAACCGCCGTGGCGGCCAGGAAGGTTCTCCGGCTGGGAGGGGAAGTGGAGGCCGAAGCCTGGGAGTTCGGCATTGCGTCAACCCTTCGTGGCGTGCCCGCCGTACGACCGATGGTCGAGTTGGCCGAGATTGATCGAAGATTGGTCGAAGCGCTTCGATATTGCGCTGAGGTTAAGGCGGGGGGTGGGGTCGCGCAAGAGTGGTGGCGCAAGGTGCCGGTGGGTTGTGCTCTCGCGGAGCCTTGACAGGGTGGGCATGCTGCACCCAGCATCGAAGCGCTTCGAATCGACGTCGATTCGACATCAATTCGACGTCGGGGGCTGGGGAAGTCGGCGCACGAGCTGGGGAAGAGGGGCCGTATCCGTGAGCGATGACGGTGATCTGATCACGCGTCCGCCCTTTCGCGATCTGCCCTTTCGCGATCCACGGCTGCCGGTGCGCACGCGCGTCGAGGATCTGCTGGCCCGGCTCACGCTGGATGAGCGGATCGCGATGCTCCATCAGTACGCGCCCGGAGTGGAGCGGCTCGGCCTCGCGCCCTTCCGCACCGGGCAGGAGGCGCTGCACGGCGTCGCCTGGATGGGACCGGCGACCGTCTTCCCCCAGGCCGTCGGGCTCGGCGCGACCTGGAACCCGGAGCTGGTGCGGCGCGTCGGCGAGGCGGTCGGCCGCGAGGCGCGGGCCATGCGCGCACGCGATCCGCGGGTGGGCCTCAATGTGTGGTCGCCGACGGTGAATCTGCTGCGCGATCCGCGCTGGGGCCGCAACGAGGAGGGGTACGCCGAGGATCCGTACCTCACCTCGGCCCTGGCCACGGCGTACACCCGCGGGCTGCGCGGCGACCACCCGGATCGTTGGCGCACCGCGCCCGTCCTCAAGCACTGGCTGGCCCACAACAACGAGACCGACCGGGACACCACCTCCTCCTCGG
>NZ_JAAAYH010000379.1:0-8733 GCF_018035285.1 Streptomyces sp. MK37H
ACCCTCCGGGGGCTCGCCCGCCGGGGACGCCGGGGCCACGGCCACCACCACGACCGCCGCGCACCGGGTGTCCCGGGCGGCCTCTCCGTACCGCTCCAGGAAACGCTCCCCGGCCGCCGCACCCGCGGCGTCCTCCGGCAGCTCCAGCAGAAAGACACACCGGGTGCGCCGCCGGCGCCGCCAGGGCGAGATCCGGCCCGGCCGCGCCGCGCGCCGCAGATCCGCCAGCAGCGCGCGCAGCAGCAGCTCCTCCCAGCGGCCGACCGCCGCCTCCCCGTCCCGCGCGCGCTCGGCGCGCACCAGCCGCGCGGCGTTCTCGAAGAACTCCTCGGCGGTGCGGCCATGGCTGATGCGCCGCCAGTCCGCGTACCAGCCGCGCCGGGTGGAGCGCAGCAGCAGCCGGGTCCGGCGCCGCCCCCACCACCAGCGCGGCAGCAGCTGGAAGAGGGGCCGCACCAGCAGCCGGCGCAGCTCCGCGATCCAGCCCGGCCCGGCCGTGCTGCCCGCCGCGCTGTCGCCGCCTTCGCCGCCGAGCGTCCACAACGCCCGCAGCAGCGGCCCTCGTTTGAGCCGCTGTGCGTAGCAGTGGTCGCGCAGCGCGCCACCGTCCGGCTCGGCGGCCCGCGGGTCCAGCGCCTGCTCGACGATGTCCCGCATCAGGAGGAAGTCGGTGAGCCGCAGACCGCCGGTGCGGCGGGGCACATCGACGCACAGCTCCCGGCCGAGGTCCAGCGTCAGCGGCCGCCGCCCGGCGGCCGCGCGGATCTCATCGGGGCCCAGCGCCGCGTACGGCACCCGCTTGGCGCCGTCCGGATAGAGCATCCGGCGCAGCTCGCGCATCGCCCGATGGGCGCGGCCCGGCGCCCCCTCGCCGCTCGCGAGCAGCAGCACGGGCGGCAGCAGATCCCGCGCCTTGGCCTTTCGGTCCCGAGGCACCACGGCGCCCTTGAACGCCTCGATGAACTCCTCGGTCCCTTCCCCCTCCGTGAACCCAGGCACGTCGGCTCCCCCGCTTTCCCCCGGCTTCCCGCGCTTGTTGCGCCTGGGATCCCCGCCCGTCACAACGGCGAAACCCCCTGCCGGACCGGGTCCGGCAGGGGGCGGGGAAACCACTCAAACGTGCGAATCACACGTCACATACGCCTCAGTGGTTCCGCAGCTACGCCTCGGCGCTTCTTCGTCTGCGCCTCAGTGGTTCTTCGGGAAGCCGAGGTTGATGCCGACCTCCTCCGACGGCTCCGGCCAGCGCGTGGTGACGACCTTGCCGCGGGTGTAGAAGTGCACCCCGTCGTTGCCGTAGATGTGGTGGTCGCCGAAGAGCGAGTCCTTCCAGCCGCCGAAGGAGTGGTAGCCCACCGGCACCGGGATCGGCACGTTGACGCCGACCATGCCCGCCTCCACCTCCAGCTGGAAGCGGCGGGCGGCGCCGCCGTCGCGGGTGAAGATGGCCGTGCCGTTGCCCCACTGCGAGCTGTTGATCAGCGCGATGGCCTCGTCGTAGGTCTCGGCGCGCACCACGCACAGCACCGGGCCGAAGATCTCGTCACGGTAGGCGTCGGCCGTCGGCGGGACCCGGTCCAGCAGCGAGACGCCGATGAAGAAGCCGTTCTCATGGCCCTCCACGGAGTATCCGGTGCCGTCCACGACCACCTCGGCGCCCTGGGCCGCGGCCCCGTGCACATAGGAGGCGACCTTGTCGCGGTGCTCCTTGGTGATGAGTGGGCCCATCTCGGAGGCCGGGTCGTTCCCGGGCCCGATCCGCAACTTGGCGGCCCGGTCGGCGATCTTCTTCACCAGCTCGTCGCCCGCGTCGCCGACCGCGACCACGACCGAGACCGCCATGCAGCGCTCACCGGCCGAGCCGTAGGCCGCGTTGATGGCGTTGTCCGCCGCGAAGTCCAGGTCGGCGTCGGGCAGCACCAGCATGTGGTTCTTGGCGCCGCCGAGCGCCTGCACCCGCTTGCCGTGCTCGACGGCCCTGGACTGGATGTACTTCGCGATCGGGGTCGAGCCCACGAAGCTGACGGCCGCGACGTCCGGGTGCTCCAGCAACCGGTCGACGGCCACCTTGTCGCCGTTGACCACGTTGAGCACCCCGTCCGGCAGCCCCGCCTCGGAGGCCAGCTCGGCCAGCCGGTGGGAGGCCGAGGGGTCCTTCTCGCTGGGCTTGAGGATGAAGGTGTTACCGCAGGCGATGGCCACCGGGAACATCCACAGCGGCACCATCGCCGGAAAGTTGAACGGAGTGATGCCCGCGACCACACCCAGCGGCTGGCGGATCGAGGAGACGTCGACCCCGGTGGAGACCTGGGTGGACAGCTCGCCCTTCAGCTTCTCGGCGATCCCGCAGGCCAGCTCCACGATCTCCAGACCGCGGGCCACCTCGCCGAGCGCGTCCGAGTGGACCTTGCCGTGCTCGGCGGTGATCAGCTCGGCGATCTCGTCGCGGTGGGCGTCCAGCAGCTCGCGGTACTTGTAGAGGATCGCGGTGCGCTTGGCGAGCGACACCGTGCCCCAGGAGCGGAACGCCTCCTTGGCCGCGGCCACGGCCGCGTCGACCTCGTCCACGGAGGCCAGGGCGACCTGGGTGTCCTGGGCGCCGGTGGCGGGGTTGTAGACCGGCCCGTACGCGCCGGTCGCGCCCTCGACGGTCTTTCCGCCGATCCAGTGGTTGACGGTCTTCATGGGTGCGGAGCCTTTCTCTCGGAAAACGTCAGAGGTGGCGGCGGCGTGCGGCGGCCTGCCGGTCGTAGTCCTCGCGGGCCTTCACGGCGGCCGGACGGGTCGCGGTCTGGGCGACAGGCACATCCCACCACGCCTGCGCCTCGGGTGCGCCGGACACTGTGTCGGCCGTTTCGGTCTCCACATAGACACATGTGGGCCGGTCCGAGGCGCGGGCCGCGGCGAGCGCCTCCCGCAGCTCGCCCACGCTCTTCGCGCGCAGCACGTCCATGCCCAGCGAGGCGGCGTTGGCGGCCAGGTCGACCGGGAGCGGATCGCCGGTGTACTGCCCGTCGGCCGCCCGGAAGCGGTAGGCGGTGCCGAAGCGCTCGGCGCCGGTGGTCTCCGACAGACCGCCGATCGAGGCGTAGCCGTGGTTCTGGAGCAGCACGATGTTGATGTTGATGCCCTCCTGGACCGCGGTGACGATCTCGGTGGGCATCATCAGATACGTACCGTCCCCGACCAGCGCCCAGACCGGGGTGCCGGGTGCCGCGAGCCGTACGCCGATGGCGCCGGGGATCTCGTATCCCATACAGGAGTAGCCGTACTCGAGGTGGTACTGGCGCGGGGAGCGGGCGCGCCACAGCTTGTGGAGGTCGCCCGGCAGCGAGCCCGCCGCGTTGATCACCACGTCCTCGTCGCCGACGACCGCGTCCAGCGCGCCCAGGACCTGGGTCTGGGACGGGCGGGCGGTCTCGTCCTCGGCGGCGTACGCGGCGTCCACCCGGCGCTCCCACGCGGTCTTCCCGGTGCGGTACTCGGCCTCGTACGTCTCGTCCACCCGGTGGCCCGCCAGCTCGGCGGTGAGCGCTTCGAGCGCGGCGCGGGCGTCGGCGACCACCGTGGTGGCTCCGAGCTTATGGGCGTCGAACGGCGTGATGTTGAGGTTGAGGAAGCGGACCGCCGGGTCCGCGAACAGGGTCGCGGAGGCGGTGGTGAAGTCGCTGTAGCGGGTGCCCACGCCGATGACCAGGTCGGCGGTGCGGGCCAGGTCGTCCGCGACGGCGGTGCCGGTATGGCCGATCCCGCCGATGTCGGCGGGGTGGTCGTAGCGCAGCGACCCCTTGCCCGCCTGGGTGGAGGCCACCGGGATGCCGGTCGCGTCCACGAGGGCGCGCAAGCTGTCCTCGGCCTCGCTGTGGTGGACCCCGCCGCCCGCGACGATCAGCGGCCGGCGGGCGGCGCGGATCGTCCGTGCGGCGGCGGCCACCTCGGCCGCCTCGGGGACGGGGCGGCGGACGTGCCACACCCGGTCGGCGAAGAACTCCTCGGGCCAGTCGAACGCCTCGGCCTGGACGTCCTGCGGCAGGGCCAGTGTGACGGCGCCGGTCTCGGCCGGGTCCGCCAGCACCCGCATGGCCTGGAGCGCGGCCGGGATCAGCGCCTCGGGGCGCATCACCCGGTCGAAGTAGCGGGAGACCGGGCGCAGCGCGTCGTTCACCGAGATGTCGCCCGCGTACGCCACTTCGAGCTGCTGGAGCACCGGGTCGGCGGGCCGGGTGGCGAAGATGTCGCCGGGCAGCAGCAGCACCGGCAGCCGGTTGACGGTGGCGAGCGCGGCACCGGTCACCAGGTTGGTGGCGCCGGGGCCGATGGAGGTGGTGACGGCCTGGGCGGCGAGCCGGTTGCTCTGCCGGGCGTAGCCGACCGCGGCGTGCACCATCGCCTGCTCGTTACGGCCCTGGAGGTACGGCATGGTGTCCGGCCCGGACTCCAGCAGCGCCTGGCCGAGCCCGGCCACATTGCCATGGCCGAAGATCCCCCAGGTGGCGTTGATCAGGCGATGCCGTTGCCCGTCCCGCTCGGTGTACTGGTGGGCCAGGAACTCCACCAGCGCCTGGGCGACGGTGAGGCGGCGCACTGCCGAACCGTTCATCGTGGGTCTCCAGCGGGTGCTTGATAGAGGGGCAGACGGGGGTCGACGGGCTGGTCCGGCCAGGTGGAGCGGATCCAGGCGTGGTCGGGGTGGTCGCAGATGAGCCAGGCGCGCTCCGCCTCCGGGCCCGCCATGACGTTGAGGTAGTACATGTCATGCCCGGGGGCGGCGATGGAGGGGCCGTGCCAGCCGTCGGGGATCAGGACGGTGTCACCGGAGCGGACCTCGGCGAGCACATCGGTGCCGCGGCCGTGACCGGACGGGGAGACCCGCTGATAGCCGACGCCCTCGTTGCCGTGGGCCTCGGCGATCTCGAAGTAGTAGATCTCCTCCAGCTCGCTCTCCTCACCGGGGCGGCACTGGTCGTGCTTGTGCGGCGGGTACGAGGACCAGTTGCCGCCCGGGGTGAGCACCTCGACGGCGATCAGCTTCTCGCACTCGAAGACGCCCGCGGCGCCGAAGTTGTTCACCTGGCGCGAGCAGTTGCCGCTGCCGCGCAGCTCGACGGGGACGGCGGAGGCCGGTCCGTAGCGCGCGGGCAGCCGGCGCTCGCAGCGGGCGCCGGTGAGCGCGAAGCGGCCGCCCGCGCCGCTGGCGATCTGGGCGTGGGAGTCGCGCGGCAGATAGACGAAGTCGCTCACCCCGCTGAACACGCTCTCCCGGCCGTGCAGTTCGAACGTCTCGCCCTCGGCGATCACGGTGCAGCCGCCGCTCAGCGGCAGCACGATCCACTCGCTGTCCCCGGTGGCCAGGGAGTGCGAACCGCCGGGCGGCAGATCGAGGACCCGCAGGCTGGAGTAGCCCCAGCCGGCCCGCTCGGGGTCGATGTCCACGGCGTAGGGGCCGTCGGCCGCCTTGCCGGCCTGCACATGGAAGCCGGGGAACGGATCGGTGGTGGTCATGGCGTGAAGTCTCTGCCTTTCTTACAGCGTCACAGCAGGCCGACAGCGGTGTCCACGGCGGTCTCGACACTGCCCTCCGCCGGATAGAGCAGGGAGCGGCCGACGACCAGCCCCTGCACGGTGGGCAGATCCAGCGCCTTGCGCCACTTCTCGTACGCCTCCTCCTGGTCCTGCGGAGACTTGCCCACGTCACCGCCGAGCAACACCGCCGGAAGGGTGCTCGTCTCCATCACCGCCGCCATCTCGTCGGCGTCGTCGGTGACCGGCACCTTCAGCCAGGTGTAGGCGGAGGTTCCGGCGAGGCCGGAGGCGATGGCTATGGACTTGGTGACGGCCTCGGCGGACAGGTCGTTGACTACCTTTCCGCCCGTCCGCCGGGAGATGAACGGCTCGACGAAGACGGGCAGCCGCCGCTCGGCCATCTCGTCGATGGCGCGGGCCGTGGTGACCATGGTGGTCAGCGAACCGGCGTCCTCGTAGTCGATGCGCAGCAGCAGCTTGCCGGCGTCGAAGCGGAGGCGCTCGATGTCCTGGGGGCGGTGTCCGGTGAACCGGTCGTCGAGCTCGAACGAGGCCCCGGCGAGGCCGCCTCGGTTCATCGAGCCCATGACGACCTTGCCGTCGAGCGCGCCGAGCAGCAGCAGGTCCTCGAGGATGTCGGCGGTGGCGAGCACCCCGTCGACCCCGGGCCGGGACAGCGCCACGCACAGCCGCTCCAGCAGATCGACCCGGTTGGCCATGGCCAGCTTGTGGCCGCCTACGGCGAGGGCGCCGCGCGCCGGGTGATCGGCGGCCACGATCATCAGACGGCCGCTGTCACCGATGAGGGGGCGGCGGACCCGGCGGGCGGCCGCCTCGGCGATGGCCTCCGGGTGGCGGCTGCGCACCGTCACGAGGTCGGAAACGCTGATACTCAAAGTACTTCCTCTCTTTTCGAGGCTCGGTTCGACGGGGACACCCCGCAGCGACGGGCCAAGCGGCCTTACCGCCGGCCCCCGGGGTCAGTCCCCCGCCAGCAGAGCCTCGACCTCCGCTTCCGTGGGCATCGCGGAGGAGCAGGCGAGGCGGGACGCGACGATGGCGCCCGCCGCGTTGGCGTACCGCATGACGCGCTCCAGGGGCCAGCCCGCGAGCAGCCCGTGGCACAGGGCGCCGCCGAACGCGTCGCCCGCGCCGAGTCCGTTGACCACCTCGACCGGGACCGGCGGGACCTCCGCGGTGGTGCCGTCGCGGTGCACGGCGAGCACCCCGCGCGGGCCCTGTTTGACGATGGCGATCTCCACCCCCGCGTCCAGCAGCGCCTGCGCGCACGCCTTGGGCTCGCGCGCACCCGTGGCGATCTCGCATTCGTCCACGTTGCCGACGGCGACGGTCGCATGGCGCAGCGCCTCGGCGTAGAAGGGGCGGGCGGTCTCCGGGTCGGCCCAGAACATCGGCCGCCAGTCGAGGTCGAAGACGGTGGTGCCGCTCTTGGCGCGGGCGGCGAGCGCGGCGAGGGTGCTGGTGCGGCTGGGCTCCTCGCTGAGCCCGGTGCCGGTCATCCAGAAGATCCGGGCGGCGCGGATGGCGTCGAGGTCCAGCTCATCGGCGTGGATCTCCAGATCGGGTGCCTTGGGGCGGCGGTAGAAGTACAGCGGGAAGTCGTCCGGCGGGAAGATCTCGCAGAAGGTGATCGGGGTGGGGTACTCCTCGACGGGGGTGACGAAGCGGTCGTCCACCCCGAAGGCCCGCAGCTCCTGGTGGATGTAGTCGCCGAACGGATCCGCCCCGGTGCGGCTGATCACCGCGGAGCGGTGGCCGAAGCGGGCCGCGGAGACCGCGACATTGGTCGCCGAGCCGCCGAGGAACTTTCCGAACGATTCAACCTGCGGCAGTGGCACACCGGTCTGCAGTGGATAGAGGTCCACTCCGATGCGGCCCATCGTGATCAGGTCGTGCGGCTTACTCATGCCTGCCCCTTCGGGAAAGACGCAGCTCAGGGTCTGGTGCTCAGAACTCCGGGATCCACCCCGGCCCTTCAGGTCTAGACGTGTGCCCCGCCCACTGTCAAGACTTTGTCATTACATACGGACGTAATCATCCAGCCTCATGGGGCGTGTTATCACCTCGTTACGTCCAGATGAAATGTTGTCATGACAAAACCTTGACAGTGGCCACCCGCGGGGAGAGGCTCCCGTTCTGCAACGGCCGTGCTAATTCGACGGACCTGGCTTTGAGAGGTGCTGGAACGGATGGACCTCAGACTCAATCGACACCGCAGAGCGGGCCTCGCCGCACTCGTCACCGCAGCCGCCCTCCTGGCGGCGGGCTGCAGCAGTCAGGGTGGCAAGAAGGCCCAGGAAGCCGACGACGGCATCGCGGCCGGGAAGGCCGACACCCCGCGGATGAGGATCGCGATGATCACCCACGCCGCCCCCGGGGACACCTTCTGGGACACGGTGCGCAAGGGCGCCAAGGCCGCGGCGGCCAAGGACAACGTCGACCTCGTCTACTCCAGCAACCCCAACGGAGCCGACCAGGCCAACCTGATCCAGAACGCGATCAACCAGAAGGTCGACGGCATCGCCGTCACCCTCGCCAAGCCCGACGCCATGAAGGGCGCGATAGCCAAGGCGAAGAAGGCCGGGATCCCGGTCGTCGCCTTCAACGCCGGACTCGACCAGTGGAAGGACATGGGTCTGCTGGAGTACTTCGGCCAGGACGAGAACATCGCGGGCCAGGCGTTCGGCAAGCACCTCAACGAGATCGGTGCCAAGCACAACATCTGTGTGATCCAGGAGCAGGGCCACGTCGCCCTCGAGGCCCGCTGCGCGGGTGTGAAGAAGAGCTTCAAGGGCAAGACCGACACCCTCTACGTCAACGGAACCGACATGCCGTCGGTCAAGTCGACGATTTCCGCGAAGCTCAAGCAGGATTCCAGCATCGACTACGTCGTCACCCTGGGCGCCCCGTTCGCCCTGACCGCCGTGCAGTCCGCGAAGGACGCGGGTGACAAGGCCAAGGTGGCCACCTTCGACCTCAACAAGGACCTGGTCTCCGCCGTGCAGAACGGCGACGTCCAGTTCGCCGTCGACCAGCAGCCGTACCTCCAGGGCTATCTGTCCATCGACTCCCTGTGGCTCTACAAGAGCAACGGCAACTTCAGCGGCGGCGGCGAGCAGCCCGTGCTGACCGGCCCCGCGTTCGTCACCAAGGACAACGTGGACACCATCGCCAAGTTCGCCCAGAAGG
>NZ_JAAAYH010000038.1:0-38337 GCF_018035285.1 Streptomyces sp. MK37H
AGCGCCTTCTTCACCGACGGATCGGTCCACTTGATCTCGTGCCGGGCGAGCTGATCGTACTTCTCCGGCCCCGCCTGGGAGAGATAGACGTTCTCGAACCAGTCGGTGAGCGTCCAGCCGTCCTGCCCGCCGACCGCGACCGCGTCGGTGCCGGAATCGGACACCAGCTGGGCCTGCTCCAGGAACTGGGGCCAGGTCTTGGGCACCTTCGCGCCCGCGTAGCCGAACGCGGAGGTGTTGTACCACAGCAGAGACTTGTTGCTGGCCTTGAAATACACCCCGTAGGGCGTGCCCCGGTACGAGCCCAGATCCTGCCAGCCCTTGGCGAAGTTCTTGGCCAACTCGGCCCTGGCGGCGGCGTCGAGCGGTTTGGCCCAGCCCTTCTGGGCGAACTCGCGCATGACACCGACCTGCCCGACCATCGCGACATCCGGCGGCGCACCACCCGCGATCTTCGAGCCGACAAAGCCCGCCATGTCATCACCGCTGGGCACGAAGGAGACCTTGGCGCCGGTGCGCTTCTCGAACTCCTTGAGCACCTTGGCGAAGTTCTCCTGCTCGGTGCCCGTCCAGACCGCCGTGACCTGGAGTTTCTGCCCCTTCAGATTCGGCAGCTTCACGGTGTTGGGCGGCGGGCCGCCGCTGACCGTGTCTCCGTCGTCACCGCCGCAGCCCGCGGCGGTGAGCATGAGTGCTCCCGCCGCCAGCAGGGCTACCGCGGCTCGTGTCGAACGCTTCGCAGGAAGCGATACGTGCATCCCCGTGTTCCCTCCGATGCCAACCGCCCCCGTGCGGCCGTGTCCCGTGCTGAGTAGTCCTACGCCCGGCGGCCACAGTAGTTCACCGGTCCGGGCACCGTGGACCTCTTCCAGGTCCCGGAAGTACGGGTTCACGGCGTAGAGGCCGAGCTTGTGCGGATCGAGCGAGAGGGGTACGGCCGAGTCGATGGTCAGTTTTCGTGTGATGCCGGTCCGGGCCTGGTGTGTTGGTGTTCAATCAGGCGGAGGATCTCGTCGCGCAGTTGACGCGTTCTCGATTCGGTCCGTGACTCCACGTTGAGCCTGACGACCGGCTCGGTGTTGGCGACGCGCAGGCTGAACCAGGACTCGTCCTCGAAGTAGAGGCTTAGCCCGTCCACCCAGTCGCAGGGCCGGTCGTGAAAGTGCTCGCGAACCCGCCGCACGACCTGCTCCCCGGACTGGACCTTGATGCTGAGCTCACCCGAGGGGTGGTAGCGCATGAAGGGTTCGAGCACCGTGGACAGCGGGCGGTCCTGGGCACGCAGGGCCGCGAGCACGTGCAGTGCGGCGAGGATGCCGGAGTCGGCGTTCCAGAACTCCCTGAAGTAGTAATGGCCGGCGTGCTCGCCGCCGAACACCGCATCGTGGGTGCTCATCAACTCCTTCATAAAAGAGTGGCCGGCCCGGCCCCGCACCAGGCTGCCGCCTTTCTCCTCGACGGCATCTCGGACCGAGCGGGATGCGATGGCGTTGACCGCCACCACGGCGCCGGGGTGTTTGTCGAGCCGCAGCGACCCGAGCCAGGCCATGAGGGTCGAGGCAGTCACGGGTTCGCCCCGCTCGTCGACCACGAAACAGCGGTCGGCGTCTCCGTCGAAGGCCACGCCCAGGTCCGCGCCGGTCTCGACCACCCGCTGTCGCAGGTCCGTGAGGTTCTCCAGTTCGAGGGGGTTGGCCGGATGGTTCGGGAAACCGCCGTCGGGCTCGAAGCAGAGCGGATCCACTGTGATTCCGGCGTCGCGGCGGAGTCTGTCGTCCAGGACGGCTGTGGCGGCCAGACCGCCCACGCCGTTGCCCGCGTCCATGACCACCCGGAGCGGACGGCCGGCGGAGAGGGGAACGAGCCGTCGCACGCAGTCGCCGAAGTCGGTGGTGACGTCCAGCTGGCTCGTCGTGCCGGGCTCCTGCCGCCCATCCGGAACGCCCCGGAGCAGGGTTTCGCGCAGTGCGTCCAGGCCACTGTGCGCCCCGAACGGGCCGGCCAGCGCACGGCAGAACTTGATGCCGTTGTATTCTCCCGGATTGTGACTGGCAGTGATCATCGCGCCGGGTAACGCCATGGCGCCGGACGCGTAGTAGACCATGTCGACCGAAACCAGGCCGAGGTCCACCACCTCGGCCCCCTGCTCGCGGACTCCCGCGCTGAAAGCATCGGCCAGCCGCGGCGACGACACACGCATGTCCCGGCCGAGTAGGACCCTTTGTGTATCCAGGAGATGGACGAAGGCGGCGCCGATCCGGCGGACGTCCTCTTCATCCAGTTCGTCGGGAACCAGACCGCGGACGTCGTAGGGCTTGATGTAGGAGAAGGACTTGGACATGTCTTCCTTAGTGAGGGGATGTACCGAGCGTTGAGATCGGAACCGTCCGGCCGGTAGTTGACGATGCACAGGTTCCGGTGTTCCTTGAGTGATCGCCGACTACATCGATGCCTGGCCGGCCCCGCCGGTCTCCAGTTCCGGCCGCCAGCTCTTGGCCAAGCCATAGGCAGCATCCGCGGTCACCCACCGGAACGGGGTCCTCTCCGCGATCGCGCGGCGGACCATCGCCTCGGCCATCGCCACCTTCGCCTGGAGAGGGGGAACGGTGACCAGCGCTCGGCCCGCCAGGCCACGCCGCCCTCGAAGGTTTCACCGCTCTACCGGCATTTGGCGTAACTATGACCGACCAGGACGGCCTCGGTACGTGTGCCCAGATTCAGCTTGTTCAGGATGTTGTAGGTGTGGCTGCGCACAGTGGCTTCCTGGATATGCAGCCGCCTGGCGATCAGGGTGTTGGTCATGCCGCTACCGAGCACTTCCAGTATCTGCAACTCCCGCTTGGTCAACACGGCTTCAATCTGCGACGCCGGCAGCCGCTCGCCGTGAACCGCCTTAGCCACCCATCCCACCAACGTCTCCGCTATGGAGGACGACAGGTACATATGCCCCTGGTGCACCTCACGCACGGCTCTGCCGAGTCCCTCCTGGCTGGTGCCGTGGTCCACGAATCCACGGACAGCACTCACGACCGCGTTGTGCAGCACGGACACATTCCCAGGCCGCATCACCGCCACGAGGCCCACCTCGGCATTCGGTCTGGAACAGTGGAACCGGCGGAGTTCCTCCCTGAAAGTGTCGTCAAGTGCCTCGCCTGCGACCAGCAGGACGTCCACGTCAATGTCCGTGTCCTGCCTCGCCGTGGCTTGCTGCAGCGAGTCGTAGTCGCCGATCACCTCGATCTCCTCGTAAGACCGGACGAGCGAGCACAGACCGGCACGTACGAGGGGGTCCTCCTCCACGATGACCAGCCGTATACGATCCTTTTTGGATCGCGGCGCAGAGTGCAGAGCCGTCGGTCCCATTCCGATTTGATCTGCCGACACGTCAAGGTACCTCCGGGGTGTGGATCAGGCGCCTTCGCCCGCTGCGCTCAGTGCCTCTGTCGTACTGAATTGCGCAGAAGCGGTGGCAGGTGGTGTACGTGCCGATCCGGTAGTTGAGCAGGGTCCTGGAGGGCGACTTCCGGGGAGGCCGTCCAAACTTGCCGGGCCTACGTCGCCGCCGACCGCACCGGGACGGATCGGCGGTATGCCGTGCAGGACGTCGGAAGTTACTCGGTGGACTACTCAACGAGTGCCACATAGTTGTTCCTCGACTGCTTCATCCACGTCGAAATGCCCAGCTCCGCAGCCTGATCGGAATATTGACACCCTTC
The DNA here is from genome assembly GCF_018035285.1 of Streptomyces sp. MK37H. Lineage (NCBI taxonomy): Bacteria > Bacillati > Actinomycetota > Actinomycetes > Kitasatosporales > Streptomycetaceae > Streptomyces > Streptomyces sp. MK37H. The sequence continues at coordinate 3,717 of NZ_JAAAYH010000038.1, forward strand.
AAGGCCGGGGTGGGGTGCGGTCGGTCCATGACAGCTCATGCGCGGCCCTGCGCCGGGCGGCGGTGGTGCGTTCGTAGGGCAGTGCGCCGTCTGGCATGCGCACGACCTCCACGTACAGGCCGAAGGGTGTGCGTGTGTACACCCATCGGTCGCCGGTGAGCGGCCCCTCATCGATCGTCTCCGGCTGGCCGAGCACGGTGCAGCCGTGCTCGGCCAGGTAGGTGGCAGCCACGTCCACGTCGCGGACGTGTAGGGCGAGATGGTTGCCGCCGATGTCGCTGTTGCGCGGAGGACGTGGGTTGCCGGCCGACATCCCCTCGTAGCAGGCCAGTTCGATGGTGTCGGTAGGGCCCATGCCCAGCACGGCCCGCCGCAGGGCACCACCCGGTGGCACGCCGAGCGCCGCCGCCACGTCCACCGGAAGGACCTTCTGATCGTTTCGGTACAGAAGCTCGGCGCCCAGGACGTCCACGAAGAACCGCTCGGCCGTGTCGAGGTCCGCGACGGTTCTGGCGAAGTGGTCGACGCCGAGCGCGCCGGGCAGGCCGCGCCGACTCCCCGAGCCGTCGTCCCGGTTGCACCATGGCCCCGGCGGGCGGCGGCGTGGTGTGCCGCCGCCCGTCTCGTACGGCAACGTTTCAGGTACGGACCGCAGTTCGATGGGTGCGTCGAACGGCGAGGACAGTCTCACCCAGTGCGTGCCCGCATCGGGCTGCCCGTCGGGAACACGGCGGACTGGGCCGAGTGGGCTCACCCCCGCTCGACGCGTGAGTTCGGCGGCGGCCCGTGCCACGTCCATCACGTACAGCGCGAGGTGCACGTGCCCCGTGTCGTGCGGTGCCCGTGGCGCGGCGGTGTGGTCCGGAGACTCGTAGGCGAACAGCTCGAGGTTGGTGTCGAGTCCCAGGCGAACGAGGGCGATCTCGGCGCGGGCTCGCGGGTGTACGTCGAGGTGTACGCGCATCCAGTCGTCGGCGTGCGCTAACGGCGCGAGCCGGTAGACAAGTTCGCCACCGAGTGCCGTTACGGCGAAGTCGATCGCGGCGTCCAGGTCGGACACGGTGAAGGCCAGGTGGTCGACTCGTTGGGCGCCGGGCACCCCACGCGGCGGTGGTCCTTGGCCGTCGCCACCCGGGGACAAGCCGGCCGCGGCGGAAGCCGGTGCGCACCGGCGGTCGGGGGAGATCACGGGGCTGCCTCCTCAGGCGGGGTGATGCGCCGATCGCTGCTAGCCGTCTGTGCGGACCGCGGGGCGTGCAACAGGTTGCGGGCGCCCTCGCGAACCCCACGGACCTGGGGGAGCGCGAGGCCGGGGTCGCCGGCCGGCAGGGCGCTTGCCGGGCAGCTGTTCGGGGCTCTGCTCGCGTACCGCCCTGCGGTCCGTGACTCGGGGACCGACAGCGGGTCGGGAGCGCCGGCCGCGCGGGCGATGATCTGTGCCCACGCGTAATGCGAGACCCGGCCGGATCCCCCGCGGTGCAGTAAGGGCGGCCCTTGCACCGTCAGGAGCACGCTCGTGACGGCTACCACGCCGTCCACCAGGGCCGGAGTGGTCCAGTGGTCACGGGGCGCGCGCACTTCGGGCCCGCGACCAGCCGGACCTCGGCCGCGTCCTGGAGACGACCACGACGGCTCCCCCGACGACGCCGGTCTGTGGCCGGCGCGCCGCCGGTGGAGCCGCTGCCGACGATCAGCGTGGTCATGCCGGCGCATCGAGGGCCCGGGGAGTGTCGAGGCGAGCCGCCGCCAACTGGCCGATGCCGATGAGGCAGTGGTCGTCGTCGTTCTCGCCGAGCGCGAGCATGGCGCGTGTCGCGCACTCGTCCAGGCCGAAGCAGCCGATCCGCACCAGTTCGTCGCCGAGCAGCGTCAAGAAGGTGTCGCCCAAGGCAAGGGCGAAGCCTCCGACGAACAGGTAGCGGCGCACGCCGATCGCCGTAAACAGCAGGCTCACCGCGGACGCGAGGGGCCGCAGCGAACGGCGCAGCGACTCCCGGGCGAACGTGTCGCCTGCTCGGGCCGCCGCCGCGAACGCCTCGTTGGTGATGGCGTCAGGCACGCCGCCCGAGGGCCCCGCCAGCGCCGAGCGAGCGAATGCACCGGTGTCGGCTGCCGCCGCCGCGCGCACCGCGGACAGCGCGCCGCGTCCTGACGCGATCGCCCCGAGGTGGCCGCGCCCTCCGCACTCGCATGGCGCGGCGTCCTCGGCGGGGTCGACGAGCCAGTGGCCGATCTCCCCGCCATACCCGTGCTCGTTGCTGATGATCTCGCCGTGGCGGAACACCTTGTTCCCGATGCCCGAGCTCACGGTGGTCAGACAGAACGGCTCGGACTCGACCGAGGCGTAGCGCCAGGCCGCCGCGGTCACGTCGTTGGCCACGACCACGGGCAGGCCCAGCTGCCCTGCCAACACCTCGGCGACGGGCAGCGGCGCGGCGGGTCCCCCCCACAGTGTCGGGCCGGCGAGGACGACTCCGTCGGATGTCATCGGCCCGGCGAAGGACACTGCCACGGCCTGAGCGGGTGGTTGACCTGGACGGGTGAGGTGGGCAGCGATCTCCCGCGTGAGCTGCTCCATGACCCGGTCCTGGAGCTCCTGCGGGGCGAGTGTGCCGTACCGGCCGAGCCCGTCGGTGCGCACGCGCTGCACGTCATGCACCTCGGACATGCCCGCCCTGATCCGGCCCACGCGTAGGGTCGTGCCACCGAGGTCGGCCACCACGAGGTCACACGGCGCGGGTGCGAGTGCCATCATGGCGCGACCTCTTCCCGTGCCATCTCGCACTGCTGGACAGAGCCGTCTTCCAGCACGATGGCCGACGTCAGGCGTGCCCCGTCGGGCACCTGGGCACCTGGCAGCACGACGCAGTCGTCCACGTGTGCGCCGGCACCGATGCGCGCGCCCGGGTACACCACACTGTTCACGATCTCGCCCTCGTTCGTCACGTTGGCCGCCACGATGCTGGCGTGTCCGCCGGGCCCGTCCGAGACGAGGCGTCGCGGCACCTCGGGGGCGACGGTCAGCGGCATGTCGGTCAACGCGAGCGTCGGCTCAGCCCGCAGCAGTCCGCGGTGGGCGCGGTGGTAGCGGTCCACGGTGCCGATGTCCTCCCAGTAGCCCTTGACCTCATACCCACGGATGAGTTCGCCGCCTGCCAGCATCGCCGGGATGACGTCCCTGCTGATGTCGTGCTGCCAGTGGGTGCCGCGCAGTTGTTCCAGGTAACGCCACAGCGTCGCCGCGTCGAAGAGGCAGAAAGCGGCGAAAACCAGGTCGCTCGTGGGGTGGTCAGGCTTCTCCTCGAAGGATGTGAGTAGGCCGCTTCTGTCGAACTCGACCATGCCGAACAGGTGCACGTACCGCCGCTCGATGCGCTGGTACGAGACTGTCAGCGCGGCCTTTGACGCGCGGTGCTCGCGGATCATGCTCCCGTAATCGAAACGGTAGACGTGGTCTGCATGGAGGACGAGGATCTCCGAGGCCTCTGAGTCACCCTGTCCGAAGACGTACTCGGCCTTGCTGAGTAGTGCGTCGGCTGTGCCGCGCTCCACCGGCCACGTACGCTCCGGCACCTGCTCGGGCAGCTTGCCCGGTGAGTTCCGGTACACCGCGTCGTAGGGGCCGAAGTGTATTCGAAAGCCGTGATGGCGCCCGTTCCACACCAGGTGCAGGTCGTCCATGAGGCGACGCTCCTCGTACTGGGACAACAGCAGGACGTCTCGCAGGCCCGACCGGTGAACATTGGCGACGCTGAAGTCGATCAGGCGGGAGGTGCCGCCGAACGGCACCAGTGGCTTGAGCCTGCCCTGTCCTAGCGGCCCCATGCGCCGACCTTCGCCGCCCGCCAGCAGTACGGCACGCACTCCATCCATGCTCTCAGACCCCCAAATCCACGGGACCGCGCAGCGCCGGCCGCTGCGGCGCCTGTTCACGCTCGCGGAGTGTGAACAGCGCAGCGTCGACCTCTCGTTGGGTGACGTCGTCCACGAACACGGCGTCGCCGATCCCGAGTGGAAGAGGCAGGTGCTGCCGGCCGTCCCGATGCTTGACCGTGTCCGCGAGCGCCCCGCGCATCAGTTCCGGCGTGCACACCGGGTGGAGCACAGGCAGGTGGAGAACGCGCATGACATTGAGGACACGGTTGAGCTCGGCCGCGGTCAGGAGCCCCCGGTGGTGGGCGAGGACCGAGCTGAGCGCCATGTCGACGCAGACGGCCTCGCCGTGCAGCAACTCGGGCAGCGCCGCCATCTCAACGGTCGGCGAGAAGGAGTGCCCGAAGTCCACCAGGCGCCGCAGCTGGTCCTCCCAGAGGTTGGGCTGGAGTTCCTCCAGCATGCCCTGGACCGCCCGGTGTAGCACTGTGAGCGCCGCACCGCCTGCCGCGTCCTCGCCCGGTTGCATCCGCTGCTCGACCAGGCTCGCGCCGTGCCCCTCGAGCAGATCGAACAGTTCGGCATCCTTGATCAGCGCTATCTTCAGGATTTCCGCGAGGCCATTGCGTAAGTGCCGGGCATCGAGCGTGGTGAGGAAACCGGGGTCGATGAGGGTCAGCGATGAGGGGTGGTAGGCGCCTAGCCGATTCTTGTGCTCACGGAAGTTGACGCCCGTCTTGACGCCGACGCCCGCGTCGATCATCCCAATCAGGGTCGTGGGTATGCGGACATACGGTGTGGCCCTGCGGTATAGGCTCGTCGCAAGCCCGACGATGTCCGTGAGCACCCCGCCACCCATGGCAAGCACTGGTGCGTGGCGCCGTGGCACACCGAAGGCGTCCATCGCGTCCACGACCTCGAAGACGGTCCCCATGACCTTCGCCGATTCGTGTGCGTCGATGACGCACACGTGGAACTCCACGTCCTGGCTCGCCAGGTAGGCGGTCAGCTGCTCACCGTAGAGGGAGGCCACCGTAGCGTCGATCACGATGAGCCGACGTGCAGGCGCTGCGCCAGACGTGACGGCGCGGGCGAGTGCTGGGTTCGCTGGATCGAGCAGTCGCGGCTGCACCATGACGTCGTAGCTCACCTCCTTGAGTGCGCTCACCCGCCAGGCTGCGCCGTCCTTCGTCGCGTAGCCGTGCAGACGATTGCCGGCGAGGGAAAGACTCTTGGCTCGAGTCATAGTCATCGATCCTCTCGGGGGGAAAAGGAGGAGCGGTGGGCACGGTCGGAAGCACCCGCAGGAGCAGGCCACCACGTACGGGCCGCGGCGCGCGCGGTGCGAAGACGACGGTTGTCCAGGTGTGCACTGGGCGAACACGACTGTCATGGTGACGAGGTGACGGAATGAGACGGCGTGGTGGCGCTTCGGGCGAAGGCGCGACCGGCGGCGGTGGGCGGCCCGCAGCAAGGTGCCAGGGGCGGCACACTACTGCTGGCGTCGGATAGAGCTTCGGATGTTCGATCGCGGTGATGGGTGGGCGTTCACCCACGGACGCGACGCTGCTGCCTGGTCGGGCTTCCTGCGCGCTGCGTCTGCGTCAAGCGGTGAACTACCGGTACGGCCTTCCCTCCGCAGCTTCGGGCCGGTCGGTGGTGAGTGATCTAAGTCTTAACGAGGCTAAGGCCGCGCACATAACCCTTGTCAAGAGACGCTCATTCCCTTATGTCCATCTTGGTTTGAATTATTTCGATCGGTTAAGGCCGTGTCCTACGTGGTGAGACGGATGAGTCGCTTGCCTTTCCAGCGGAGCCATCTCCTCAGATCAGCCCGGTCGTAGGCGTTGTCCGCATGCAGGCGCCCGGGTTTGAAGTACCGGCCCTGGTGGGGGTCGTGTCCAAGCCGTCCGGCACGATCCAGCTCCACGTTCCCCGCCCCGTAGCGGATCAATGACCGCCTCACCACGTAGGACACGGTCCAAGTGTCGCCGATGTTGGCTGGGGGCATTCTCTGGTCATCGATATGTCGTGTGAAGGGGTGTCATATGCGACCTGGTGGGGGTGGACTCCCATGAGCGCGAGAAACGCCACCGGACTGATCGAGCCAAAAAGTTCTCATCCTTGACAGCAAGTTGATCGCCGCCTGTAATGAGTCAAGATGTAAAGCACATGAGTCACCCACGGCAAAGCGTGGAGAGAACATGCTCTTGTGGTACATGACGCGCACAGCTCTTGCCACGCTGGTTACGGGCGCGCAGCGGCGACAATTGGACTGGACACAGGAACGGCTTCCGCAGTGTCAACCGCCTGCAACGAATGTTTTGACTTCTGTAACGTTCCCCAGTAGCAGGGCTGACGTGAGAGCGACAGCGAAAGCTGCTGCCGCTCGGGCGCCAACCTGTGAGAGAGGCGCGCATCTCAGTCGAATTCTCTTCCACCCCCCAATGTGCAGGGGTTGATGGCGGACAGGCATGTGACCACGTATATGGCCTGTTGCGGGGCCTATCGTATTGTGGTGGGCGAGGGGCGCCGCCGTGAGGACATCGCCGAACCGGTAGTCGTGTCCGCGTGAACGGTGGGACCGCGCCAGGACCCACTGTGAGGAACGTGGGCTGGCGGGTTTGGTGAAAAGAAGCGGCGGAAAGGGAAGGGCAAGATGCCGCCGCCGCAGGCCAAGTGATAGCGCTGAGCAGGATGATCAGGCCGCCGAAAATAGACATCTCGCACTGGTCAACGCCTGCGTCGGCCGATCGTCTGAATCGGCGTGCGGGCATCAAGGTCTCTTTTTACCGCGTTGCCACTTCTGGCGGGAGAAGAATCTGAAGCCGCACCGGTCGGGCCTCTTCAAGCTGTCGAAGACCCGGCGTTCACGGAAAGGGCCGCCGACATCATCGGACTGTACCTGGACCCGCCCGGGGCGCTGTCGTCTTGTCGGTCGGCGAGCAAACCAGGCACAGGCACTGGACCGAACCCAGCCGGGGTTGAACCTTTGCCGCAACCAGTGCCGCACCTACGACTGCGGCACAGCACCACGAACCTATTCGGCGCGCTCAACGTCGGCACCGGCCGGGGAACCCGCGTGGCCGCTGGCGCGAGGTACTGAACGTCCGCTTGCCCGGCCGGGACATGCTCCGCCATGTCCGCCCGCCGCATCAGCTGGAGGAAGTACATGTCTGATCTTCGCCCGTCGCCCCTCGCACCCCAGTCGACCGCGGGCGCCGCCATGCCTGGCCGGGTCCTGGTCATCGGCTCCGGCTACCTCGCCGGGCACATCGCCGTCCACCTCACCGGGCTCGACGTCGAGACGGTGCTCAGCTCCCGGCGTGCCCCGGTCGTCCCCGAAAGCCGCAGTGTGCGCTGGACCCAGGTCGATGTCACGTCGGGACCGCAGGTGGCTGCCCTGATGGATGCCATCCAGCCCGACGCCGTTGTGGCCGTACATGGCCCGTCCGACATCACTTGGTGCGAGGCACATCCCGAGGAGGCGTACGCCACCCACCACGGCGGCGCTCGCAACATCGCAGCCGCGCTGGACGGTCGGCCCGTCCTGCTGGTGTCGACCGACAACGTCTTCCCCGGTGAGGCGGAGAGCCACGGCGAGTCAGCACAGACCCTCCCGGCCAACGCCTACGGCCGGGCGAAGCTCGCGGCCGAGCAAGAGCTGCTCGCCACCTCCTCCGCCCTCGTCCTACGGGTGAGCCTGGTCTACGGCTGGGAGGACTGCGGCCCCCGTCCCAACTTCCTCACCAGCGTTGCTCGTTCGCTGATACGCGGGGAGCGGCTGCGGATCCCTGATGACCACTGGAACACGCCCGTATTCGTGGAGGACGTGGCCGCGTGGACGGCGACACTGATGAATTCCGGCCGCACCGGGACGCTGCACCTCGGCGGGCCGCGCCGCATCGGCCGAGTCGACTGGGCCAGGCACATCGCCCAGCAGCTCGGCGCGGACCCCGCGCTCATCGTGCCGACGCCGCGTGTCGGCACCGCCTATGCCTGTCGGCCGCGCAACGCCTGTCTGCACAGCGAGGTGGCCGCGCGGTTGCCCGAACTCCAGCGCCACCGTCCGGTCGACGTCCTCGAAACCACCCACGCCCTGACCTTCTGACGCCACCGCCCGCCCCCCTGAACCGAATGCGCACGTGCTGTCCACCCTGGCCAGCCCGCTTCCAGCCCTCGACCCATGAATGGGGCACCTGTGACCGGATCTGAGATCTTCCTCGCCAGCAAACGCGCGGCGATCACCTACGACACCGACCCCGCCACCGGCGAACCTCGCGCCTGGCTGGCCCCTGGCGGCACCGGCAACGTCGTCGCCGAACAGGCCGGCGTTCTCAACATCTCCTGGATAGCCAGCGCCGACTCCGAGGACGACCGCCGCGCCTCGGCGCGCAACCCCGACGGCGTGACCATGGAGCTGCACTCCGGCCGGGAGATCCTGGTCCGGCTCATCAGGCACGACCCCGCTGTCTTCCGCAACGTGCAGAACTTCATGACCGCCAACCTGATGTGGGCGGCCAACAACTACGGCTGGGACCGCTGGACTCAGCCGTCGTTCGGCTCCGACGCCCGCGAAGGCTGGGCGGACTTCAACCGCTTCACGCAAGACTTCGCTGACGCGATCCTCCAGAGCTCGGCCCAGTCGCCAGACCCCGTCTACCTCGTCCACGACTACCAACTGGTCGGGGTCCCCGCGCTGCTGCGCGAACAGCGGCCGGACGCGCCGATCCTGGTCTTCGTGCACATCCCGTGGCCGTCGGCCGACTACTGGAGGGTACTGCCCAAGGAGATCCGCACCGGTATCCTCCGCGGCATGTTACCCGCCACCACGATCGGCTTCTTCGCCGACCGTTGGTGCCGCAACTTCCTGGAATGCGTGGCCGATCTCCTGCCCGACGCCCGGATCGACCGCGAGGCGATGACCGTCGAGTGGCGTGGCCACCGCACCCGACTGCGCACCATGCCGCTCGGCTACAGCCCGCTCACCCTCGATGGGCGCGACCCGCAACTGCCCGACGGGATCGAGGAGTGGGCGGACGGCCACCGGCTGGTGGTGCACAGCGGGCGCACCGACCCGATCAAGAACGCCGAACGCGCGGTGCGTGCCTTCGTCCTGGCCGCCCGGAACGGCGGACTTGCGGGGACCCGCATGTTGGTGCGGATGAACCCCAACCGACTGTACGTGCCGGCCAACGCTGACTACGTCCACCGGGTGGAGACCGCCGTTACGGAGGCCAACGCCGAGTTGGGCCCCGACACCGTGCGCATAGACAACGACAACGACGTGAACCACACCATCGCGTGCTTCCGGCGGGCCGACCTGCTCATCTTCAACTCAACCGTCGATGGCCAAAACCTCAGCACGTTCGAAGCGCCGCTGGTCAACGAACGCGACGCCGACGTCATCCTTTCGGAAACCTGCGGCGCGGCCGAGGTCCTGGGCGAGTACTGCCGCACCGTCAACCCCTTCGACCTCGTCGAGCAGGCCGAGGCTATCTCCGCCGCGCTCAGGGCCGGGGCGCAGCGGCGGGCAGAGGACGCCGCCCGCCGTCGCGACGCTGCCCGCCCCTGGACGCTTGAAGCCTGGGTGCAGGCCCAACTGGACGGACTCGCTGCCGACCACGCGGCCCGCACGACAACCGCTGAGCGCCTCGACGCTGCGACGGACATCTCGGCACAAGCAGGCCTGTGACCGCCATGACCACGGAGCGCGCTATGACAACGACAGAAGGCCTCCCTGCGCCGCAGGAGGCGGCGCAGTACCAACTCGGCGACATCATGCTGGTGCGCGGTGAGGGCATCCGCGCCTGGGATGCCGAGGGACGTGAATACCTCGACTGCGTCTCTGGCACCTTCAACCTGCTGCTCGGATATAACCACCCAGAGGTGATGGCCGCCGTACGGGAACAGACCGAGCGGCTCGTCTTCGCCAGCTCGTCCTTCCAGACCGAACCCACCAACCGGGTCATCCAAGAACTGGCCGCCATCAGCCCGCCCAATCTCACGCGGGTCAACCTGCGCAGCTCCAGTGGCTCCACCGCCAACGAAGGCGCCATCAAGATGGCCCAGCTCCATACCGGCCGCCGCGACGTCATCGTGCCCTTCCGCGCCCACCTTGGCCAGAGCCTTGCGACGGCGAGCCTCAACGGCACCACCAAAATGCGTGCGCCATTCCCGTACCGCTACCCCGGCGGCCTTCACGTGCCAGGCCCCTACTGTTTCCGCTGCTTCTACCGCCAGACTCCCGAGAGTTGCGGCATGCTCTGCGTCGACCGCATCGAGGACTTCATTACGTATGCCAGCTCCGGCAGCGTGGCCTGCGTAGTGATCGAGCCGATCAGCGGCGCCGGCGGCAACATCGTCCCACCCGACGGCTACCTCCAGGAGCTGCGCCGGTTCTGCGACGAGCGCGAGATCGTGCTCATCTTCGACGAGATCCAGACCGGGCTGGGCCGCACCGGACAAATGTTCGCCGCCGACCACTTCGGTGTCCAGCCACACATGATGACCCTCGCCAAGGGGCTCACCGGCAGCGGCCTCCCGATGGCCGCCATCCTCACTGAGGAACGCATGGCCGACTGGGACCGTAGCCTGCACAGCTTCACCTACGGCAGCCACAACCTGTCGGCCGCGGCCGCCCTGGCCACCCTGGAAATCGTCCAGCGACCTGGCTTCCTGGAGAACGTGAGAGCCAGCGGCGACGTGCTCCTCGGCCGACTGCGAGACCTCCAGAAGGACAACCCTGTGATCGGCGACGTCCGAGGGGTCGGCCTGATGATCGGGGTGGAGCTGGTGGAGCCCGACGGCACCAAGGCCGCCGCCCGCGCCCGCGCCTACCAGCAGTCGCTCCAAAGCCACGGCATCCTCACCCGTGTCTCCGAGCACGGTAACGGCAGTACCATCGAGCTGCGCCCACCTCTCATCCTTACGCCTGCCGAGGCCCACACAGTCGCCGACCGGTTCGGCGAGGCACTGGAGGCCATCGCATGAGAGTGACCTTGGAGGAGGGCGGGCCCCGCCTGCGCCGTTCGCCGCCGCCGCGCCCGCGCGAGGACCCTGCCGTACTCGTCAGCATCGAACTGGCCGCGCTGTGCCGCTCCGACCTCAAGGAGGTGGCTGGTAGCCGCCACGGTCCCAGCCAGTTCGGGCACGAACTCGTGGGCACCATCCGCGAGTCCACTGCCCCCACACTCGCCGAAGGCAGTCGCGTCGTCCTGGACCCGAACGTAGTGGTGAACCGGGGCACCGGGTTCGCCGACCACATGTGGGCGGCGGGTCCGGCTGACCTGTTGCGGCACGCCCTGCAACCGGTGCCGCATGGCCCGGCCGCCCGTCGCCTGGTCTTCGCCGAGCCGATCGCCTGCGCACAGCACTGTCTGGGCGCCATCAAGCGGCAGGTCGGCTGCCTGCAGGGTGCCCAAGTCGCGGTGCTCGGTGCCGGGACCGCCGGGCTTCTTATCGCGGCGATCGCCGAACGAGCAGGCGCCCGGGTGTCGGTCCACAACCGGAGCCGCGCCCGGATGGATGCGGCCTGCAAGGCCGGCCTGCTTGACGTGCCCTGGATGCTTTTCGGGGAACCGACCGGAGGCCGGACGGACGTGGTGGTGATTGCCACCAGCTTCGTGCTGCCCGCCGTGCTGGACGAGGCGCTACGCCTGGTCGCGCCCGGTGGTCTGGTGCTGCTGTACGGTGGCACCGCGCCAGGCGACCGGCACCCGGGGCTGGAATGCGACCTGGACCAGGTGCGGCGCACCGGAACCGTCGCCGCCTGCACCTGGCAGGGCCACTCGCTTCGGGTGGCCGGCAGCTACGGGACGAACCCGCAGGATTTTGCTGCCGCGATCGGCGATCTCACCGACGTCGCAGTACCTCTGCGCGCTGAAGCCCTGGTGGCCGCCGAAGTGGACCTGCCAGGGCTGCTCGGACTGCTGCGGACTCCGGACGCCCTCGGCCCCGGCAAGATCGTTGTCCACCCCGAATCCTCCTGACGGGATGCCCATGACGGCAGGTGCGCCCCCGGCAGCCCCTCTGCCGAGGCTGCTGCGCATCAGGGCACCGCCTGCCACCCGATCAGTCCGCTTGCGTGGCCCTGGCCTTGAAGGCATGGGCAGCGCCCCAACGAACCCGGCCCAGTCGTGTTGGCAGGGCCTCCCGGACGATTCGGCGAGCGGAGTACCGGCCGAGCGAACAGCTTCTTCCCCGAGCTTCGCCCCCGCCGTTACCAGCGACGCACGTCGGGGAGGGGACGGGCCTTGGACGCCGGCCCGGGTCACGCCATCGACGTCATGCCGGCCTCCTCCCTACGTAACCACTCACAGCGTGCGACCTCGCATCGTTCCCGCAACCTGACAGTTCGCCTGCTCGCCCAGCGCGCCGCAGTACTGCGGAGCAACACCAGCCGACATCCTGCCGTCCTTGGGCAGCGACACATCATCGACCGACCAGGCGTCCGGGCCGATCCGCGGCACCATCCGCTCCGCGATCCGCCGCCGCACCGGCACCGGATCCCGAGGCGAATACATCCGCCACGAATAACGCCAACTTCGCCCGAGCACGGTTCACTTCATGTGCGTCTGAACTCGCCCCAAAGCACCAGGTGTTCGACGCACGATCCGAGGCGTGCACGGCGTGGCCGAGCGCGCGCACCCCCTGCTGAACGTCATCTTCAAGGCCCTGCAACCGAGTCAGCCCCGACCCATTGGCCATCACCCGGATCGCCCAAGCCGTCCTCGTTAACCTGCGGTTTGAACTCGGCGGCACAAACTGAACCAGGATTACGAGCCATCACGAGACAGTGCCGAAGAGTTCAGCTTCCAGGCGCCTCGATCCAGGGGTAGACTCACCACGCGTGGGCCGGGTCCCCGTGGCCAGAGCCAACCTGGCGGTGAGTGCGTCTGATGCCCTCCCGCCTTCCAACAGCTCCCGTTGAAGGGGGCGATAGACCCGGGCCACCCTCCGCTCGGCATGTATGCGTAACCCGACCCCAAGCCCCTTCAGTTAGCGCAAAGGTGACTCCATGCCCGGTGCGACGTCTAACGTGCCACTGCTCTCAATCGTCATCCCGACCTACAACCGAGCCGCCCTCCTCGACCGGACGTTAAGCACGCTGGCCCGCCAGACGTCGGCGCCCGAGGACTTCGAGGTCGTGGTGTCCGACGACGGCTCGAACGACAGCACCCGCGACGTGGTGCGGTCCTATGAGGACCGGCTGCGCATGCGGTACGTCTTCCAGGAGGACCTCGGATACCGAGTCGCCAGCGCGCGCAACGGTGGTGCGCGCGTGGCCTCCGCACCACTACTGGCCTTCCTCGACACTGGTGTCCTGGCGGGGCCGCAGTACGTCGAGTCGGTACTCGCCGCCCACGCCGCGCCGGCACCCGCTCAGGTTGTCTTCGGCTACACCTACGGTTACGATCCGCGGAATCCGCACCCCGAACTCCACTCTCTCGTCACTGACTTCCCCCCGGAGGAGGCCGTGAGAAAGGTCGCGGGCGCCTCCTGGTTCCAGGACATGCGGCTGCCGGAATTCGCCGCAGTTGACTTCGACCTCAGCCGTATGGTCATGCCCTGGCTGTTTTTCTGGACGCTCAACGTGTCGATGCCGGCAGCCGACTTCTGGCGGGTCGGTGGGTTCGACGAGGACTTCACTGGATGGGGCGGGGAGGACATCGAACTCGGCTTTCGGCTGCACAATCACGGCCTCCCCATGACGATCTCGCGTGAGAGCTGGGGGATCGAGGCGCCGCACGAGCGCACCCCCGAGGCGAACATCTCCACCCTCCTTCGTAACTGCGATCTGTTCATCCGCAAGCACCCCTCCCTGCTCCCCGAGCTCTTCTGGGCCGTGACCACCAGAGGCATCTATGGCTCAGTCGAGACTGAGCGGCTCCGCTTCGAGGAGTGGGCAAACCGGGCTCGCGGGCAACGGGTCTCAGCCGAGATCGAGTCGGGGTTGAACACCCTGCCGCCGCTGCAGCGCACCCAGCGGGTAGCGGTGTTCGGAAGCGGCACGGAGGGTCTCCCCGCCGCGGCGCCGAAGAATGTCGAACTCTTCCTGTGCGATTTCGATGAGGGGGTGCTTGCGCGACAGGAGAGCCGCGGCGGTGACGCCGTTTCGACGTGGCATCTGTCCGGGCTGCGTACCCCCTGGCCCGACCAGCACTTCGACCTCGTCATCATCACCTCGCGCATGGACGAACCCCGGCAGGCGTGGGGCGAGGCGATTACCAAGGAAGCACGCCGGATCGCGGGCTCGGTCGTCGAGCCGTCCCTTCGCGGCGACTGACGGCCGCATCCACGGCGGTCACCACATGCCCAGACCTGTGGCGCGCTGTCCACCTGCGGTGGCTGTGCGCCATTTCTGGCTCCCCGAACCCTCCTACGCTGACCACCCGGGCCGGTGGCGCAACGCTATAAGAGCGAGAAGAGCGAGAAGAGCTGAACACCAACACCATGACCGATCGCGCCTTGTATCGCTCGCGTCTTCGGATCTCCGTCGTCTTCGCCGCCCACGGCGCAGCCGTGGGGGCGTTCGCCACCCGCATCCCCTGGCTACAGCAGCACCTCGGCCTCAGCGACGGCACTCTCGGCGTGGCGCTCCTTGCCCCGGCCCTGGGCTCGTTCGTGGCGGTACCCTTCACCAGCAGCATGGTCCACCGCTTCGGTAATCTCCGTGCCCTGACCTGCCTGCTGCCGCTGTGGTGTGCCTCGCTCATCCTGCCGGCACTCGCGCCGGACCTGCCCGCCCTGTGCCTGGCCCTGGGGATGTTCGGCGCGACCTCGGGCATGATGGACGTCCTGATGAACACGCAGGGGGTACAGATCGAGCAGCGCCTGCACCGACCCATCGTTGCCAGCCTGCACGGAATGTGGGCTGTGGGAGGGCTGGTCTCCTCGGGCTGCGGCGCACTCGCCGCCGGCGCCGATATGGACGCCCGCTTGCACTTCGCTGTCACCGCCGCGGTCCTGGCCGGCATTGGGCTGCTGGCCGCCAGGCACCTGCCGGAGGCGGACCCGACTGAGGCCCGGCAGCCACCGCCTCGCTTCGCGCTCCCCCCGCTGGCCACCCTCCCCATCGGATTCCTTGGTTTCTGTGCTGTGTTCGCCGAGGGCGCCAGTGGAAACTGGAGCGCGGTGTACCTGACCTCGACCGCGAACGCGTCCGAGGGGATCGGCGCGCTCAGCTACACCGGGCTCAGCTTCACCCTGGCGCTGGCCCGGCTCTCAAGCGGCTTCGTCGTCACCCGCCTCGGACCGGTCCGCACGGTGCGGCTGAGCGGCGGGATCGCGGCGCTTGGCGGCATGCTGGTCGTGCTGGCCCGTACCCCACCAGTCGCTATCGCCGGGTTCGCCCTCATCGGCACCGGCGTCGCGGTTGTGCTGCCCCTCTCCCTCAGCGCTGCCGGTCGGCAAGGGGGCGACCCGAGTCGGCACATCGCAGGCGTTGCCACCTTCACCTACACCTCCTCCCTCCTTGCCCCCTCTGTGACGGGCGCCGTCGCTGATGCCGCCTCCCTACCAGTGGCCTTCGCACTGGTCACCGCGTTCGCGACGTGCCCGCTGTTCCTCGCGGGCACGCTCGCGAGACCGGTCCAGTCGCCCGGGGAGAAAGAGAACGCAGCGCAGCGGGTGGACCTCTCCTCTTGACCCAGGGCGACTCTGCTGTGTGATGCGCCGTGAGGGGCGTGTCGAGGAGATGATTGTTCATGTGGTCGGCCCCGGGGGCGCCGCTCGCGGTGCCGTCGCTGGTTACGGTGCTGCGGTTCGCCGAGGATCTGACCGGTCGGCAGGTCGACGCTTAACAGGTCACGTAATCTGTCACCGCTGTCATGAAGAGCTCCATGCTGGACGGCTCAAGAACCAACGCTTGGGCTTTGTGGGCTACATGTGGGCCTTCGCCGCCCTCCGCTCACTCAAGCCCCGTGAGGTCAGTCCGCCTCGGTCTTCCACGGCCCGTAGTGTTCCGGCAGGTCACGCCATGTTTGATCCACCGCCCAGATGATCCTTGAAGACGGACCCTAGCTGGTCGAGGGGGGTCTGCCCATCGTCCACCGCGGCGCGTTCTTCATCAGAGAGAGGGACGGAGGCGAGCATGCGTGGGAGATTCTGTTTCACTTCGAGCAGCTGCCCCTTGGGCGAGTCCTTCGGGGTGTAGAAGTCGCAGCGGGCGCATGCCATGCGGTGCCGGCACTGTTCGAAGAAGGTGTACGACCATGGTGGTCCCATCCTCACGGAAGGTGGCGACCGGATGGGCCGCGCCGTGCTGCGTGAGGATGGGGAGGAAGAGGACGGCTGCTCGGCTATCGCGAGCAGCTTGCGGTGAACCGTGGTCGGCAGGATGTCATCGCTTCGTACTCCTCAGGGCGAGCGGATGCCGCTGGCTCGGGTTCTCGAGGGAGAGGGCGGCATCAACGATGCCGATGTGGGAGTAGGCCTGTGGGTAGTTCCCGACTTGTCGCTGCTGGTTTGGGTCCCACTCTTCGGCCAGCAGACCGACGTCGTTACGCAGGGCGAGCAGACGCTCGAACAGGTTACGCGCCTCGTCGGCACGGTTGATCATCGCCAGGTCGTCGACCAGCCAGAACGCGCAGACGAGGAACGCCCCCTCATCCCCGGTCAGACCGTCGCTGCCGGTGCTGTCCCCCTCGGTCGGGTAACGGTGGAGAAGCCCGTCGGGGGTGGAGAGCTCCCGCTGGATTGCCTCGATAGTACCGATGACGCGTTCGTCGTCGGCCGGCAGGAAACCGATCTGGGGGATCAGCAGCAGAGCGGCGTCCAGCTCCCGGCTGCCGTAGGACTGGGTGAAGGTGTTGCGGTCGGGGTCGTATCCGTTCTCGCACACGTCCTGGTGGATCGTGTCACGCAGTATCCTCCAGTGATCCACGGGGCCGTCCGCGTGGCCGCCTTCGATCAGCTTGATGGCGCAGTCGACCGCGACCCAGGCCATGACCTTGGAGTGCACGAAGTGCCGGTCAGGGCCGCGGAATTCCCAGATGCCCTTGTCGGGCTCGCGCCAGTTCGCTTCGACGAACTGGACGAGCTTGATCAGCAAGGAGTTGCTGGGCTCGTCACGCTCGAGGCCGAGGTGCGCCGCCAGGAGTAAGGCCTCGATCACCTCGCCGTACACATCGAGCTGGCGCTGGTCGGCGGCTCCGTTGCCGATGCGTACCGGGGTCGAGTTCTCGTAGCCGACCAGCCAGGGCAGCGTGGTCTCGGGTATCTCCCGCTCCCCGGCGATTCCGTACATGATCTGGAGGTTCTCGGGGTCACCGGCGACCGCGCGCAGGAGCCAGTCCCGCCAGGCACGGGCTTCGTCGCGGTAGCCCGCCCGCAGGAGGCACGACATGGTGATCGCGGCATCCCTGAGCCAGACGTAGCGGTAATCCCAGTTGCGGACGCCACCGATCTCCTCGGGCAGCGAGGTGGTCGCCGCGGCGACGATCCCTCCGGTCAACGGGTTCGTCAGGGCCTTCAGTGTGATCAGGGAGCGGATCACAGCGTCGCGGTAGGGGCCGTTGTAGGTGCAGTGGGAGGCCCAGTCCGCCCAAAACTTCTCCGTGTCCTCCTGTATCTGGAAGACCTGATCGGTGTCGAGGCTGTCGGGCGGGCCGGCGTACGACGGCTGCCAGCTCAAGGTGAACGCCATGCGCTCGCCCTCGGCGAGTACGACGCGGGAGCAGGTGGTGAGCGCTTCGCTGTGCGTCTCCGCTTCCGTGTCCAGCCACACCGCGTGGGGGCCCGCTACCGCGCGGATCCGGCCGTCATCGGTCCTCTGGACCCAGGGCACGACCTTGCCGTAGTTGAACCGCAGGCGCAGGGTCGACGCGGCGGTGACGGTGCCGCGGACGGCTTCGACGACCCGGATCAGACGTGGAGCCCCACCCTCACGCGGCGGCATGAAGTCGGTGACGCGTAGGGTACCGGTCGGGGTGTCCCACTCCGATTCCAGGAGCAGCGATTCGCCGCGGTAGGCGCGACGGTCGGCGGTTGGGCTCAGTCCGCTGGACTCCGCCGGGCCGATGCTCCAGGAGCCGTTGTTCTCGGTGCCGAGGAGCGCGGCGAAAACGGCCTGGGAGTCGAGCCTGGGCAGGCACAACCAGTCGATCGTCCCGTCGCGGCCGACCAGCGCGGCTGTCTCCAAGTCGCCGATGAGTGCGTAATCCTCGATATGCCCAGCCATGAATGTCCGTCCTTCTGGGGTGACCCAGCGTCGAGCCACCACGGTGTATTGGTTCCTGGTTCGGCTCCCCGGCGCGGCGGGGCAACCACAGATGTCGATCAGCGCGGCGTCGCCGGGCCACTGACCGGCTGCCGGGACAACACCCGGCGCAGCCAGCAGTGTTGCTCGCCGTCCGAGGCGAGCACAATCCCGGAAAGGATCTCGGCATTGGCCAGTTGAGTCAACGCGACCTTGCCGACGGAGCTGAAGGTGTCCGGGGCTTCAGTACGGTCTGCGCCTTCGCACAGCCCGGCACGGCCCGGATCCCGTGCTCGTCGAGGCGGACCGCCGAGCCCAGCGACCGCAGCACCGCGTGGGGTGCGGGGCGTCAAGGACCGGTGATGAGGTCAGCATGGGCATGGTGATTCTCCTCTTCAGGCGGTCGTGTGTGGGGAGGGGGGAGGCGGTAGCCGATCAAGGAGATGAGCCCGGAGTTGCCGACGTCCGGGTTGTCCCTGGGTGTAGATCTTCATCAGCGTATCCGAGTTCGAGAGCCTCGCAAGAGTGGTTGGCGCTGTATAGGGGTGCCCGGTCGAAGGCGTTGACCGCGACGAGGAACGGAAATCGGGCGGCGCTCGAAGGTCGAGCCGGCGAAGCAGGCAGTCAGGTCGCGGGTGTCGACCATGACAATGGCGCTGATCGCGCCCAGTGCCATGGGCTCCCACATGAATTCAGAGACGGTCCCGACCCGAGGTATCGAACACGTACACGGTGAGATCGTCGTCCAGCGTGTCCGCCTCATGTCACCACTGGACTCGGCCGGTCCGACGGTCCAGTATGTTGATGGAGGGCTGGAGCGAACCCTGCTCAACGAGCCCACGAGATCCGCCAATTGGTCTCCGACCTGCGGCGGGAGTGCCCGGCCCTCGGCGTGCTGCAAAGGGTCCTCGGGTAAGGGGGTGCTGGCTGCCGACGACCTCGACATGCCGGCCCCACCGGTCGGTGATGCACCGTGGCTTCTCACCCCCTCAGGTCACCGTGTACGCAGGCGGATTGAGGAATTCCCCGTCGGATGGTCGGCTCGTGGGCCCCGGTCCGGCAGCTGTCGGTCAGGGACGAGATGAGCGATTGGTCGTTGGACAAGGTGGGGCATAGCGTGTTCGGTGACGACCTCACACGGTTCAGCGAGGCGATCCGCGACCAGTTCCGGCATCCACCAGACGCTCGCAGCGATGGCCGACATCGAGGCGGAGACTCCGAAGCCCGGCGCGGAGGAACGGCTCGAGCAGACGGTCACCGAACTCGACGAGACCGTCCGGCACATCGTTGGGCGCCGCGAGAACGGTACCGTGAGCGACCACGGCCTGATCGACCGGCAACTCGCCCCCGCAGGAAAACAGCCCAGGTCAATCGGCCGAACCTTATTCCCACGCGGGACGGACATGCTCGGTGAAGTCCTTGATCAGACTCATGTAGTCGGCCAGGAACGTGTCCGCCCACCGCGGCCCGAACGGGGAGGTGTTCGTGCGCAGTTCCACCAGGATGCGCTCCCTCTCGTCCCGTATGAGCAACCGCACTCCTCCCCGAGGGACCTCGTCGCGCGGGATTCGGATCATCGTCACCCGGAGACCCTCCTCGGTGAAGGACCAACCGGCTCCGGCTTCCGACACGTCGAAGTTGACGTACTCCGGCACCGTCCCGGGATCGGCCTGGTGGCGCACTCCGTAGCGGTCGGGGTCGAGTTCCCGCGTCATCAGGGCATGCGGCAACTCCTGGTGTCGGAGTGCCGAGGAGTGTTCCGGTCTCACGCCGTACGAGTTCGGTCAGGGGCGGCGCGTCGCTCAGGTCGGTACGCAGGACGCACGGCGTAGCGAAGTAGCCGACCGAGTGCAGTAGGTCACTGCGGTGGCGGTTGCTGATCGAGCCCATGATGGCCAGGTCACCGGCCTGGTCCGGATGCATGCCGAGGGCCGGACAACGTCGGCGAACGACATCCTTCAAGGCGGCAGCGAACACGGCCGTCAGGGTCGCACGTTGCCGCCGCGCGGCCTGTCGCAGCCGGGTGCCGCCCCACGAACCGATCACGCCCCGGCGCACCAGGAGCTGCTCCGCCAACTCCACGAACGTGTCAGAGCGGTACACCGCGGTGGCGAGACTGATGGTGAGGGAGCGCCCCCTGAACTCCGCCTCGGCGAAGCGGTGCCCGGGCCGGGCCGCCCAAGAGCCACTAAGTCCCGATCCGGACGAGCCCCTTCCCAGACGGCCAAGGCCCGGCCCACAGCCGGGTGCCGCTGAAGGACCGTCTCGACGTCGGAAACCGAATCTTCCGTGTGGTAAGTCATCCGGCCCAACCATCCGTGAGAAGCATTCATCTCGCTCCACTCTAAGAACCGCCCGACATCGCGTCATCAGCATTCGCGAGGCGATGACATCAGCGTTTCGTGGAGGAGCCTCGAGTTCGCTCCGACTTGTCGCCGGCCAGGCACGGTTCAGGGGTAGTTGGTCGGCCCGGTGGCCGTTGTCCGAGGGGTCGATGCGGCCGCTCGCCCCGGCCCTGAGCGCCCCGACTGCGAGCTCGTCCTCCTCGAAGGTGGTCAGGACGAGGACCTTGACTCCGGCCAGGTCCTCGTCCTGAGCGATCAGACGGGTGGCCTCGATGCCGTCGGCCTCGGGTATCCGTTCAGCGCACCCCGCGGATCGGGGCTGTGGCCAGAGCACCGAGTACGGCAAAAACGGCGCCGGCCATGAACGTGGCCGGATAGTTGTGGTCGCTGCCGCCGATGGTGAGGAATATCGGCGCGATGAGCGGGGCGAGCGACTGCGGCAGGGAGTTGGCGATCTGGAAGACGCCGAGGTCCTTGGCCGCGTTGTCGGGGTTGGGCAGCACCCGGGCCACCAGCGCCATGTCCACGGCGAGGTAAGTGCCCATGCCGAGGCCGACGACCGTGCCGCCGATCAGGAAGTGGGTATATGTGGTGGACAGACCGATGATCAGCAGGCCCGCGCCCATGACGGCGGCCGAGACGCCGACGAAGATCTTGCGGCGCTCGAGACGGTCCGAGATCCGACCGCCGAGGACGGCGGTGAGCAGACCGCCGATGGTGACCGCGAGGGTGCCGTAGAAGACGAGGTCGGGGGCCTCGCTGTCCTTGTAGCCGAGGTGGTCGGTGATCACGTAGGCCTGGAATGTCAGGAAGAACGCGTAGCCCAGGTAGAGCAGGAAACGTCCGGCCCAGGCCCAGCCGAAGTCGCGGTGGGCGAAGGGGTTGACCCAGAGGCTGCGGGCGATGTCGGCGATCCGGAAAGGGGCGAGGCGGGTCGGGTCGGCGGGCCGGTCGGGCAGGACGGCGACCAACAGGCCGATCATGAGTAGGCCGAACACGGCCGGAAGGAGCAGCATGGACTCGACCGCGCCGCCCGAGAGGGCGACCAGACCGGTGCCAATCAGGGTGCCGACCTTCGAGGTGAAGCCGACCATGCCGGAGACCCGGCCGCGGTGGTCCTCGGGGACGTTGTCCGGCAGCAGCGCGTTGAGCGCGGCCTGGGAGGCGTTGAAGCCCATCTGGGCAATGCTCCAGCCGACGACCACGAGCGGCACGCTCTGCGCGAGGGCGATGATGACCAGGCCGACCGTGCCGGCGAGCACGCCGCCGGCGAGCCAGGGCCTGCGGCGGCCGAACCTGCTGGTGGTGCGGTCGGAGAGGTTGCCCCAGATCGGCGTGGCGACCATCGACAGCAGTGCACCGATGCTCAGGACGATGCTCAGGCTGCTCGTCTTGGTGTCCGGGGCGATCTGGCTGATCTTCAGCGAGATCGAGACCGTGACAGGGGTTAGCAGGGCGGTCCAGAGGCCGAGCTGGCCCAGGACGTAGGCCGCGACGAATTTCCGGGCGACCGGAGCGGGCGGTGAACCGGACGGCGGGAGGGACGTCTCCGCGGTGGAAGAGAGGGGAGTGGTCACGAGGACCTCCAGGGTAGCTACGCATCAGCGTCGGTGATGACGGCGTGACACCTGTGGGGCTGCGGACGACCGCAGAGGCGTAGAGAGCTCACCCGGTGGGTGAGCGGCTTCGGGGGCCCGTCCGGTGCGGACGGGGAGCGGCCCGAGGCGGCACCGCCGGGCGGGGTCAGGCCGGTCGGCGGCGTCGCCGTCAGTGAGTCAGAGGCCGAGGGCCCCGACGGGAAGAAGGGCGAGGTCGGCCGCGAGGTGGTGCAGGGTGTGTGGGGATTCGGCACCGTTGGCCGCGGCGTGGGTGTGCCGCCAGGCCGCGCGGTGGGCGGTCTCGTACAGGGTGGGGAGCCGGTGCTCGCCACCGTCGTCGATCCGCACGACATCCGCCGGGCGGGCGATACGCGGGTCTCCGAAGCCAATCCGCCACTGTTCGCCGGCGCCGCGCAGCACCAGCCGGGTGTCGGTGGTCCCGACAGCGGATCGGGCGCCGCTGAAGCTGACGAAAACGTTTCCGTACTCGCCGAGCGCACCGTGGCCGTGCTCGTCCAGACGGGTCACCCGCAGTGCGGAGGGCGCCCCAAGGAGCGTCCGTATCAGGGCGAGCTGGTCGAGGAGAGCGGTCACCGGAGACTTGTCCACCGCGGTGAAGATCTCCACCAGGGCCTCCTGGCTCACCGCCTCCCGCAGCGCCGGAAGGGCGTCGGCGACCGCGGGGTGCAGCGCCCACGGACTGTCCACGACGACCGGTACCCGCGCGCTACCGGCCAGCTCGGCCAGCTCGCGCACCGTCTCGGGCGCGGACGGCGTCGGGCCGCTCAGCAGCACCGCGCGGGGCTGGCTGGCCAGGGCTGCACGCAGCCGCTCGGGCCAGCCGGGCCCGCCGACTGCCCGCACCTTGGGCGTACCGGTGTCGTCGGCGCGCAGCCACTGTGGGAGCGAGGCGAGCGTGCCGTGGGTGAACGGGGTGTCGAGTTCCTTGTCGAGCACCACGGCCAGCGGCCGGGTGGCGGGCTCGGCGGAGGCAGCGCCGTCGGTCATGCCGCCGCTCCTTCCTGCTGGAGAACGGCGCCCGCGAGGGCGGCCAGATCGGTGGCGTACCCCAAGTCCGCGACCAGCTCGCCGGGGGCGTACAGGGGGGTGGCCGCGCCGGTGGCGAGGTCGGCCAGGTGCAGCCACTCGGCTTCGTAGCCGTTGTGCTCGTACGGACCAAAGACGCGGAGGCCGTCGGCAGTGCGCACGGTGGCCTCGGCGGAGCCGGCCCGCACGTAGGAGGGGGTGAAGTCCAAGCGCAGCTCGCTGGTGGCGCCCCAGACCTCGAAGGTCCACTCCGGACGCCAGGAGTTGCCGATGTGGCCGATCAGCTCCGCGGTGCGCCCGTCGGGGCCGTGCAGGGTGACGAGGTAGCCGAACGGCTTCAGCGGCAGCACGGTGTCCACGGCCTTCACCTCCGGCAGGAAGCGCCGGATCAGCGGAAGGTTGTGGATGGCGAGCCCGAGGAGGGAGCCGCTGATGGCGGCCGCGCGTGCCGCGGGGTCGCTGAGGTCGCGACTCGGGGGCGCCACCGGCTGCGAGTGCAGCTGGGTGGCGAGGGTCTCGTAGCGCGCGTTCGGCGGCAGCTGGATGACCGAGCGGATGTGGTGCGCGGTCTCCGGCAGATCGCCCCAGTGCTTCTCGACGGCCAGGTAGGCGGGGTCGTAGGTGTGCATCGCTCCGACGATCACCGGCACGCCGGTCTTGGCGGACACCTCGGCGATCCGCTCGGCGTCCTCGGTCGTGGTGGCGAAGGGCTTCTCCACCAGTACGGCCTTCTTGCCGGCGCGGGCGCAGGCGATGGCCTGGCCGGCGTGGAAGGAGTGCGGGCTGCACACGGCGACCACGTCGACGCCGTCGTCGGCGAGGAGCTCCTCCACCGACGTCGAGTGGTGGGCGCCGGAGCGTGCCGCGACGGCCGCCGCGGTCGTCGGGTCGACGTCCATGACGTGGGCGACGTGCAGCCGGTCGGAGAGACCGGCGAGGTGGGGCAGGTGGATGGCCTGGGTGACGGGGCCCGCGCCGATGAAGCCCACTCCGAGCGTGCTCATCGCGACACGTCCGTGGTGGCGAGATGGTCGGCGACCCAGCGGTGGGACAGCTCGGCGCTGCCCTTGGGGCCGTCGCCCTGGTCGGGCACGTCGACCTCGACGACGAACCAGCCGTCGTAGCCGGCGGGCAGCGCCGCGACGGCGCCGGCGAGGTCGACGTCGCCGTGACCGGGCTCCGTCCACACATGGCGGCCGTAGGTGGCCTCCGCGTAGTCGCCGTCGGTGATCCGGGCGGCGGCGGTGTGCACGTCCTTGATGTGGACGGCGCCGACACGGTCGGCGTACTCGGTGATCAGGGCGACCGGGTCGACGCCCGCCCAGTGCAGGTGACCCGTGTCGGGGCCGAAGGCGAGCAATACGGGGTCGATGGCGTCGAGGACCGTGCGGATCTCCTGCTCGGTCTCGACCCAGGTGCCGACGTGCGGGTGCAGGCAGGGACGCAGGCCCTCGGCGGTGATGACCTCGCAGGCCTTGCCGAGGTTGTCGGTGATGGTGGCGAGCCGGCCGGCGTCGAAGGCGTGGCCGACGGCGGGGTGCTCGCGGCGCTCGGGTGCGAAGAACGGGGCGATGAAGACCTCGGTCAGTCCGAGCTGCGCCTGCTGGGAGGCGTGCACGCGGGCGGCCTCGGTGGCCGGCTCCTCGAAGGCGGCGCTGAAGTAGCCGGGGGCGGCGCGCAGGCCGTGGTCGTCGAGAAGGGTGCGGAAGTCGGCGACGGTGGTGCCGGGCGGGACGTCCGCCTGGACGGCGTCGAAGCCGGCTTCCCGGACTTCGCGGTAGACGCCGGGCAGGATCTCCCGGCTGAGGCTGAGGCCGTCCGCCGTGAGGTACCACGGCAGCGGGTTGATGCCTATGGGGGCCATGGAGCTGTCTCCCTCAGGTTCAGGGGCGGGTGCTGAAGGCCGCGTCGAAGGCGGCGGCGGGGGGCTCGATCGCGGTGAGCGCACGGACCCGGGCGAGCGCGTCGGGGGCGCCGACCAGGCGGTCCATCCCGGCGTCCTCCCACTCCACAGAGATCGGGCCGTCGTAGCCGATGGCGTTGAGGACGCGGACGCAGCCCTCGAAGTCGATGTCGCCGTGGCCGACCGAGACGAAGTCCCAGCCGCGCCGTGGGTCGGCCCAGGGCAGGTGGGAACCGAGACGGCCGTTGCGGCCGTTGAGGTTCTTCTTCGCGTCCTTGAAGTCGACGTGGTAGATCCGGTCGGCGAAGTCGGCCGCGAAGCCCAGATAGTCGAGGTCCTGCCACACGAAGTGGGAGGGGTCGAAGTTGATGCCGAAGGCGGGCCGGCCGCCGATCGCGTCGAGGGCGCGCCGGGTGGTCCAGTAGTCGTATGCGATCTCGCTGGGGTGCACCTCGTGGGCGAAGCGCACGCCCTCGGTGTCGAAGACGTCCAGGATCGGGTGGAAGCGCTCGGCGAAGTCGGCGTAGCCGCGCTCGACGCTCTCGGCGGAGACCGGCGGGAACATCGCGATGGTGTGCCAGATCGACGAGCCGGTGAACCCGGTGACGACGTTGGCACCCAGCGCGGCGGCCACCCGTGCCGCGTCTTTCATGTCCTCGGCGGCGCGGCGGCGCACGCCCTCGGCCTCGCCGTCGCCCCAGACGCGGTCGGGCAGGATCGCCCGGTGTCGCTCGTCGATGGGATGGTCGCAGACCGCCTGGCCGACGAGGTGGTGGGAGATGGCGTGGACGGCGAGGCCGTGGTCCCTGAGGAGCTTCAGCTTGGCCGGCAGGTAGTCCGGCTCCGCGACGGCGCGTGCGACGTCCAGGTGGTCGCCGGAACAGGCGATCTCCAGGCCGTCATAGCCCCACTCGGAGGCGTGCCGGACCACCTCCTCGAAGGGGAGGTCGGCCCACTGGCCGGTGAACAGAGTGATGGGGCGAGGCATCTTCGGCTCTTTTCTCAGCTGCCGGTGACGGGGGTGTACGTGCCGGAGGCGGCGGCGCTGGTCTCGACGGCTTCGATGACCCTCTGCACATAGAGTCCGTCGTCGAAGTCCGGCTCGGGGTCGGTGCCATCGGCGATGCCGGTGAGCAGGTCGTAGGCCTGGTGGGTGAAGGCGTGCTCGTAGCCCAGGCCGTGGCCTGGGGGCCACCACACCCGCAGGTAGGGGTGGCCGGGTTCGGTGACCAGGATGCGGCGGAAACCGGCGGTGCCGGGGGGTTCGGTGGCGTCATAGAAGGACAGCTCATTCATCGACTCGAAGTCGAAGGCGAGCGCGCCCCGGGTGCCGCTGATCTCCAGCTGGATGGCGTTCTTGCGGCCGGCGGCGAAGCGGGAGGCCTCGAAGGTGGCCAGCGCGCCGCTCCGGAAGCGGGCGGTGAAGACGGCGGCGTCATCGACGGTGACCTCGTGCTCGGTGCCGTCGGGGGCGCGGCGACTCTCGACGAAGGTGGCGAGCTGGGCCGAGACGCCGTCGAGGGGGTCGTCGAGGAGGAAGCGGCCGAGGTCGACAATGTGCGAGCCGGTATCGCCAAGGGCGCCGGCGCCGGCCCGGGTGCGGTCCAGTCGCCAGGAGTAGGGGGCATCGGGGTCGTGCAGCCAGTCCTGGAGGTAGCGGGCGCGGAACTGAAGAACCCGTCCAAGGCGACCCTCTCGGACCAGCTTGCGGGCCAGAGCAAGCGCGGGAACCCGCCGGTAGGTGAATCCGGCCATGGAACGTACGCCCTGCTCACGGGCCCGGCGTGCGGCCAGTGCCATGGCCTCGGCCTCCGCCACGGAGGTGGCCAGCGGCTTCTCGCACAGCACATGCTTGCCCGCCTCCAGGGCGGTGACCGCGATCTCCGCGTGGCTGTCGCCGGGGGTGCAGATGTCGACGATGTGTACGTCGTCGCGGAGGACGGCCTCCCGCCAGTCGCCGATGCCCTCCCGCCAGCCCAGGTCGTCTGCGGCCCGCCGGACGCGGTCCGCGTCGGTGCCGGCGAGGACGGTCAGGTCGACGGGACGGGCGAGCGGGAAGACCCGGCCGACCGTGCGCCAGGCCTGGGAATGCACGCGTCCCATGAAGGCATGTCCGACGAGTGCGATGCCGAGAGGTTGCATTGGAGGGGTCCGTCCTGGAGAGAACAGCGCTGAGGCCGGAGGGATGGGGCTGAAGGGAGAGGGGGTGCCGTACGACGCGGCACGTCATCGTCCCGAAATGAAAAGTGATCGGGTGTTAACGTTTGGCCAAAAGTAAACGCCTGGTAGCTTTTGATGCAAGAGGTCGAGTCGAACTTTCTCTTCTCCACAGGAGGCCGATCGGTGACAGGCGCAGCGAGCGGGCCCCGTGGGCCGTACCGCAGCGGGATCAGGCGGCGGGAACAGATCGTCGTCGCGGCTGCCAAAGCCTTCACCGAGCACGGCTACAACGGCGCCTCCATGCGCCAGATCGCCGCCGACGTGGGTGTTTCCCCTGCCGCGCTCCTACGGCACTTCCAAGACAAGGAAGACCTGCTCTCCGCCGTTCTGGAGTGGTGGTCGGGCGAGACCGCGAGCCTCACCCGCACCGGGAGGATCGGACTTGCCGCCTTCGACCAGCTGCGCGCGGTCATGCGCTACCACACCGAGCACCGGGGTCTGCTGGAGCTGTTCATCCGCCTCACCGGCGAGTCCTCCGACGAGAAACACCCCGCTAGGCCGTTCATCCAGCAGCGCTACGCCAATCTGCTCCAGACCCTCACGCGCCGCCTCCTCGGCGCCTCCGCGACGGGCGAGATCCCGCCACTGTCCGCCGAGGGCGCCGAGCGGGAGATCCGTACCCTGTTCGCGGCGATGGACGGCCTGGAGATCCAGTGGCTCCTGGATCCGGCCGTCGACCTCGTCGGCCTCTTCGACCGGCACCTGAACGTGACGCTGGAACGCTGGCGGAGCGGCGCGTTCCTGTAACGCTCGGCCAAGCACGGACGTCGATTGAGTCAGGTCAACCTCGAGTTCGAGAGACACCGCCGCTGCTTGCTGCTCTGCGTATGCCGCGCTCTCGTTCATCGTTGCCGGTCTTGACGATGCCGCTGATCTCGAACTGTCCATTCTTGACGTGGTCGGGGATCGGATCGACGGGGACGATCGCGGCGTTCTCGTAGGCGGTGCGGATGAGGCCGCGGTAGCTGCGGCGGATGTTGTATTCGGGGTCGAGCAGCCAGTTGATCAAGATCTTGGTGGTCACGTGGATGCCTGCGTCTTCCAGGGGCCTGGTAGCCACGACGCGTGCCGGTGAGCTGGCTGAGCTGGGCGTGCCAGTGCCGGGCCGTGTATGTCGGCAGACGGCGGCAGGGCCGGATGCTTCCGGTTCCTCATCCGTGACCGGGACAGCAAGTTCACCGCCGCATTCGACGCCGTCTTCGCCGGCAACGGCACAGCCGTCATCCCGACACCGCCGCAAAGCCGCCGGTCCAACGCATTCGCCGAACGATCGATACGCACAGCGCGCACCGAATGAAAGACGATTCTGCCTGGCCTGTGGTGTCTCATCGATTCCCGCTGGTCACGGGACCGGGGGAGTTCTGGAACCCGACAGGTTCGGTCGAGACGGTTGACACTCCCACGGGGCTCACTGACCATGCGCAAGGTGGGAGCGCTCCCACCCCTGTTCCCGTCGCCCTGTTCCCGTCATCGGCACGGCCGTTGAGAAGGAGACCCACGCGCATGACTTCGAGACCGAGGCGCATGACTCCGAGAGCCGCGCCGGCGGCCGTGGTGCTGCTGGTGGCCGCCGCCGGTCTGGCCGGTCCCCACCAGGCGAGCGCCTTACCGGGTGGGGGAGCGCGGCCCACCGCCTCCTCCGCCGCACCGGAAGGCCCCGCCCTCAGCGTCGACACCACCACCGGCCGCAAGACGATCGACCCGCACATCTACGGGATCAACTTCGCCGACGAGGCACTGGCCGAGGAACTGCGCTTGCCGGTCCGCCGGTGGGGCGGCAACGCCACCACCCGCTACAACTACCAGCTCGACGCGTACAACGCGGGCGCCGACTGGTACTTCGAGAACCTGTACTACGAGAACGGCACCGCGGACCTGCCGAACGGATCGGAGGCCGACAAGTTCGTCGAGCAGAACCGCCGCACCGGCACCGACACCGTGCTGACCGTGCCGATGAGCGGCTGGACGACCGCGGCGCGCAACGCCGCCTGCGGCTTCAGCATCGCCAAATACGGCCCTCAGAAGGCGAACGACGCCCAGTGGCGCCCGGACTGCGGAAACGGTGTGAAGGCCGACGGTACGAACGTCACCGGCAACGACCCAACCGAAACCAGCGTCCCCGCCGGTCCGGAGTTCACCAGGGGCTGGGTGCAGTATCTGAACCGCACCTACGGCGCCGCGGACGACGGCGGCGTGCGCTTCTACAACCTCGACAACGAGCCCGACCTGTGGTGGAGCACCCACCGGGACGTCCACCCGGAGGGCACGGGCTACGACGAGATGCGCGACAGCACCTACGCCACCGCCGCCGCCATCAAGGACGCCGACCCCGGGGCGAAGACCCTCGGCCCGGTCGGCTGGGGCTTCAACTCCCTGGTCTACTCCGGCCTCGACCAGAAGACATGCAACGAGAAGGGCGGCGACTGCTGGTCCAACCCGCCCGACCGGGCGGCTCACGGCGGACAGCTGTTCGCCCCCTGGTACCTCCAGCAGATGAAGGCGTACGAGCAGACGCACGACCGCCGCATCCTGGACTACTTCGACGAGCACATCTACCCCCAGCAGACCGGGGTGTTCGGCGGCAGCGTGGACGCGGCCACCCAGGCCCTGCGGCTGCGCTCCACACGGCAGCTGTGGGACCCCACATACGTGGACGAGAGCTGGATCAACCAGCCCGTCCAGTTCATCCCGCGCATGCGCTCCCTGGTCGACGAGAACTATCCGGGCACCAAGCTCGCCATCACCGAGTACAACTGGGGCGCGCTGGACCACATCAACGGGGCCCTCGCCCAGGCCGATGTGCTCGGCATCTTCGGCCGGGAGGGGCTGGACCTCGCCACCCTGTGGGATCCGCCGACGTCCACCGAGCCCGGCGCCTTCGCCTTCCGCATGTTCCGCAACTACGACGGAAACGGCGGCTCCTTCGGCGACACCGCGGTCCACGCCGCCAGCGCCGACCAGGACGAGCTAGCGGTCTACGCGGCCCAGCGCAGTGGCGACAAGGCGCTGACCGTGATCGTCGTGAACAAGACCACCGGTGATCTGACCGCCCCGGTGTCCGTCACCGGCGGCACCGCGCCGGACGGCTCGGCGCAGGTCTACCGGTACGGCCAGGACGATGTCACCGCGATCAAGCACCTGGCCGATCAGCCGCTGACCGACGGCGGTTTCACCACCACCTTCCCGGCCTACTCCATCACCGAGTACGTCCTGCCCGCCGGATCCTCCGAGGCGAAGCCGCCCACCGCGCCCGGCGCCCCGGCCGCCACCGCCGTCGGTTCCGACCGGGCCACCCTCACCTGGGGCGCGTCCACCGCCGGATCGTCCCCGGTGGCGAGCTACCAGGTGTACTCCGGCGACACCGCGGGAGCCCCGGTCGCCACGGCCGACGCCCCCACCACGAGCGCCACCGTCACCGGCCTTTCCCCGGCCACCGCCTACACCTTCCGCGTCGTGGCCAAGGACACCGCCGGCCGCAGCTCCCCGCCATCGGCGCCGGTCAGGGTGACCACCGCCGCGGCCCCGGCGGCCACCTGCACGGTCGGCTACGCGGTGGGCGACGACTGGGGCACCGGCTTCACGGCCACCGTCACGCTCACCAACAAGGGCCCCACCCTCAACGGCTGGCGTCTCGGCTTCTCCTTCACCGGTAACCAGAAGGTGGCAGGCGGCTGGAACGGCACCTGGCGCCAGAACGCCACCGCGGTCACCGTCGACGACGCGGGCTGGAACGCCACCCTGGCCACCGGCGGCTCCACCACCGTCGGCTTCAACGGCGCCTACACCGGCGGCAACCCCGCGCCACGTGACTTCACCCTGAACGGCAAGCCCTGCACCGCCCCCGGCACCGTGGCCGCCGCCCATATCGCGGCCCCGGTCGGCCACGCGCCCGGCGCGGCCGCGGTGCCGGACCGGAGGAGGACACGATGACCGCGTACAGACCCGGACACCCGCTCCGGACCGCCCTGCTCGCCACCGTGCTCGCCCTGGCGGCGGCCCTGCTGACCGTGCCCGCCAAGGCGTCCGCCGTGAACGCCCTCAGCATGCGCGGCGCCGATGTGTCGACCGCACAGCGCGCCCTCGACCTGGGCGCCAAGTATTACGACGGAGCCGGCAACGCCGCCGACCCCCTCGACATCCTCAAGGGCGCCGGAGTCAACTACGTCCGCCTGCGGGTCTGGAACAACCCCGCCAGCGGCTACAACAACAAGGCCAAGGTGCTGGCCTACGCCAAGACGGTCAAGGCCAAGGGCCTGAAGCTGCTGGTCGACTTCCACTACTCGGACACCTGGGCCGACCCGGGCAATCAGCGCAAGCCCGCGGCCTGGGCGAGCCACGGCATCGGCCCGTTGCAGACCGACGTCTACAACTACACGTACGACGTCTGCAACAGCCTCAAGGCCCAGGGCACAGCCCCGGACAGCGTGCAGATCGGCAACGAGATCAACGTCGGCATGCTGTGGAACGACGGCAAGGTGGTCAACAACGACTTCACCAACCTCAGCCTGCTGCTCAAGGCGGGCTACAACGCCACCAAGGCGTGCAACGGCGGCACCCAGGTGATCATCCACACCGCGAACGCGGACAGCGACGCGCACGCGCGCTGGTTCTACGACGGGATCAAGGCGAAGGGCGTCAGCTGGGACATCACCGGGCTGTCGTACTACTGCATGTGGCACGGCACGCTGTCCACCCTGTACGACGTGGTCGCCGACATGCGGTCCCGGTACGGCAAGGACGTGGTCATCGCCGAGACCGCGTACCCCTTCACCTCGGCGAACGCCGACAGCACCGGTAACTCGGTCACCTCCGGCTGCTCGGGCTATCCGCTCACCTGGACGGGCCAGGCCGCCAACTTCACCGACGTACAGAACACCGCCCGCAACGCCGGTGCGATCGGTGTCTTCTACTGGGAGCCCACCTGGTACGCGGTCCCGGGCAACGGCTGGGATCCTGCCGACATCAACAACAGCGGGGACGGCTGGGACAACATGGCCGTCTTCAACTGGACCGGGCGACTGAACCCCACGATCAGATGGACCTCATAGCACCGTGTGGACATTCGACCTCAACGCGCCGCAGTACGCCCACGCGATCCTCGCCACGGACGAGTTCCTCGGGATCGTGCGGCCGCAACCTCAGGCAGCGGCGTCGTGACCTGACGGGGGGCGAACCCCGGAGCGCGAAGCGATGAAGCGGCGGACAGGTAGCGCGGGCTGTCCTTCGTCACCCTCAACGGTCGCCGGCCGGTATCTCCCGCGTAACTGCCGCAGCCAGGGCTCACCGCCCCGCCCGCTCCAGCGCCCCGCGCAGCTCCGCCGCGCTCGCGTAGCCGATCTGGGGGTGCTCCCGCAGCGCCGTGTCGATGACCTCCGCGAGGCGTCGCGGGATGGCCGGGTCGCGGCGGCGGATCGGGATCGCCGGCTCCTGCAGGACGACCTGCCAGGGGTCCTTGGCGCGCGGAAACTCGCGCGGGGTCCTTCCGGTCAGCGTGTGGTAGATGCAGGCGGCAAATGCCCAGACGTCCACGGCGGGGGTGGCCTTGCGGAAGTCGATGACCTGTTGGCGCGGCATGAACATCGGTTTGCCCGCTGTGGTGCCGGTGCGTGTCAGCCCGCTCAGGCCCGCCTGGTCAAAGGCCTTTCCGATGCCGAAGTCCGCGATCTTCGCCGTCGTCGAGCCGTCGGTCTCCCTGTGCAGCAGGATGTTGGAGGGGCTCAGGTCGCGGTGGACGACGCCCTGCCCGTGCGCGTGTTCCAGGCCCTTGAGCGCCTGCACCGCGATGGGCACCGCTTCCTCGACCGGGAGTCGCCCGCCGCGTTCGGCGACGAGCCGGTCCAGGCTGCCGCCGGTGCAGAACTCGGTTGTCAGATAGAAGGTTCCGTATCCGAAGCCCGCGTCGTGCAGCGCGACGACGTGCGGATGCTTCATTGCCCGGGTGAGCGCCACCTCGCGCAGGAACCGGGCGCGCGCCGTCTCGCTCGCCGCCACCTTCGGCAGCATCACCTTCAGCGCCACCTCGACGCCGGTGGCCTCGTGCCGGGCCAGGTACACCGCGCCCATGCCGCCACGCCCGAGCTCCCGGACCACCGAGTAGCCGCGGATGGCCTTGAGGTCGGCGCGGCCGCCGTGCGCCAGCTCGAGCAGCAGCTTGAGCACGGCGTCGGGCCGGGCCTGACAGGCGGCGCACAACAACTCGCCGGGGCGGCCGCCCGCCTCGTCGCCCAGCTCGCGCTCGCACTTGGCGCAGCGCGCGAGCCTCAGCGTGGCGACCTGCGGCCGAGTGATGTCGACGCGGAACACAGTGTCACCGAGGCGGATCCGGTCGCCGTCCTTGAGGTCGTGCTCGGGGTAGGAATCCGCGACTGCCTCCTCGGGGGTGAGGCCGCGGCGCCGCTGGCCGATCTTCTCGCCGTTGACGTACGTGCCGTTGAGGCTGCCGAAGTCGCGGATGCGGATGTCCGGCGGGTTGATGTCGAGCAGGCAGTGGTGGCGGGAGACGGTCCTGTGGTCGGAGTCGTCGGGCAGTCGTGGCGAACAGTCGGTGGAGCGGCCGAGGACGCGGGTGGTGCGCTCCTCGAAGACGTACGCGCCGGGCTTGACCCGGCCCTCGACGAGGGTGAGCGTGATGGTGGCCGAGGGCGTCACAGAGGATCGTCTCCTTGTGTGTGAGGGGAGGGCTTCGGGGGACGAGACGGTGATACGTGAGCGTGCCGTCTGCGGCGTCGGACAGTACGCATCCCGCTCCGCTCAGTCGGCCTCAAGCTCCCAGTCGAGGTCCCAGAGCCGGAGGCCGTCGTCTCCCGCCGACACCAAGTTGCGTAGGTCGGGGGTGAGTTCGAGGTGCCGGATGCGTTGTTGGTGCCCTTCGAGCACGTGCAGGCACCGGCCGGTGGCGACCTCCCACATCCGTACGGATCTGTCGTGGCCGGCCGAGAAGGCGAACCGGGCGTCGGGTGTGAACCGCACGGCGGAGACCCAGCCCTCGTGCCCCGCGAACTCGCGTACGGACCGCCTGGCATCGGCGTCCCACAGCCGGATCGGTTCGTCCTTGGCGCCCGAAGACATGACCTCGTGTGTGGACATGGCCAGGCGGCCGTCGGCGCTCAGGCACGCCGACAGGATCGGTTCCCGGGGGCCGGTCCAGGTCCGCAGGCAGGCTCCGGTGTCGAGATCCCGCAGCCGGACCACGCCATTGGAGTCGCCGACCGCCGCGAGCCGTCCGTCCGCGGACGTGGAGATCACGTTGACCGGGCCGTTCCGGCTGATCGTCGCGGTGCAGCGGTCGTCGTCCAGGTCCCATCGGCGCAGGACACCGTCGCCGCCGCCGAGCCAGGCGTACCTTCCGTCGCCGGTGAACCTGATGGTCCGCCTCATGTCCCAGTCCGGAGTCAGCCGACGGCACTCGCCGTCTGCCAGCCGCCGCCGAATGATC
>NZ_JAAAYH010000380.1:0-8723 GCF_018035285.1 Streptomyces sp. MK37H
AGCCCGATCCACCCCTGGACCGGCTGAGCGAGCGTCTCGGCGGGGCGCGCGTCCGGGCCAAGCGCGAGGACTGCACCAGCGGACCGGCCTTCGGCGGCAACCAGACCCGCAAGCTGGAGTACCTCGTCCCCGACGCGCTCCGGAAGGGCGCGGACACCCTGGTGAACATCGGCGGTGTGCAGTCCAACCACACCCGCCAGGTCGCCGCGTTGCTCTCCCGGATCACGGGCGCGTGGGTGAAGCTGGTCGACGCGGGATTCGGCATCGGCTTCAAGGGCAGCTGGAGCCAGGCCCTGGATGACGTCCGCGCCGAGGGCGGCACGCCGTATCCGATCCCCGCCGGGGCCTCCGACCATCCGCCGGGCGGCCTGGGCTTCGCCAACTGGGCGCGGGAGGCCCAGGCCCAGGAGCGGGAGCTGAGGGTCTTCTTCGACACCATCGTGGTGTGCGGCGTCACCGGCTCCACCCAGGCGGGCGTGATCGCGGGCTTCGCGGGCCAGGACCGCCCCCGCCGGGTCCTGGGCATCGACGCCTCCGCCAGACTGGCCGAGACGCGTGCCCAGGTGGAGAAGTCGCACGCGAGACCGCCGGGCTGATCGGCCTCGGCCGGGAGCTGCGCGATGAGGAGATCACCGTGCTGGAGGGCTGGGCCGGGGACCTCTACGGGCGTCCCGGTCGACTCCACCCTCGAGGCGATCCGGCTCACCGGAAGCCTCGAAGGGGTGATCCTCGACCCGGTCTACGAGGGCAAGTCCATGGCCGGGCTCATCGACCTCGTCCGCGACGGCGACATACCCAAGGACTCCAACGTGCTCTACGCCCACCTCGGCGGCCGGCCCGCGCTCAACGCCTACAGCGGCGCCTTCGGCTGAGAAGTCCGCTGAGAAGTCCGCTGAGAAGTCCCCTGAGAAGGAGGAACGGGGGCGATGGATGGCCTCCGCCGGGGTACCCGATCCGCCCCGGGCCACGCGACCCCGTGGCCTCCCCACCCCCGTAAGACCAGGGAGCCAGGGTGACGGATATGAACACCGGGAACGACCGGCACGCCGGAGACGCCGCGCCCTCCTACGGCCCGCTGTCGGGCTGCGTGGCGCTGGTGACCGGCGCGTCCAGCGGCATCGGAGCGGCCACCGCCGTGGCGCTGGCCCGGCAGGGAGCCGATCTCGCACTGGTGGCCCGCCGTACCGAACGGCTGGAGGACCTTGCCGCCACGGTGCGGAAGGAGGGCCGCTCCTGCGCCGTCCTCACCGCCGATCTGCGGGACACGGCGCAGGCCCGCCGGTGCGTCGAGGACGCCGTCGAGCAGTGCGGACGGCTCGATGTGCTGGTGAACAACGCCGGCTCCGTGGTGCCCGGCAGGGTCGAGGAGGGCGACCCCGAGGGCTGGGAGCGCATGCTCGACCTCAACGTCAGAGCCGTGCTGCACACCTCCCAGCAGGCGCTGCCGCATCTGCTGCGGACGGCGTCCGACGGCCCGCGCGGGGTGGCGGATGTGGTGAACGTCAGCTCGGTGGCCGGCCGGCTGGCACGGCCCGGCAACGGCGTCTACTCGGCCACCAAACACGCGGTGGGCGCCATGAGCGAGGCCATGCGCCAGGAGGTGACCGCCCGGGGTGTCCGGGTGGGGCTGATCGAGCCGGGCATGGTCGCCACGGAGCTGACGGCCGACAGCGCGATCGCCGCCGCCGGGCGCGGCATGCCGCGCGAGTCCTGGCTGCACCCCGAGGACATCGCCCGCGCGATCGCCTTCATGGTCACCCAGCCCTCGCACGCCGCCGTCAACGAGATCATGGTGCGCCCCACCGCCCAGGAGCACTGACCGCCCCCCGACCGCCCCGTTGCGCCGTGGCGTAACGGGGCGGAGGCGCGCGCCGCCCCCGGCCCGGTGCCCTGGCCGAGGGCGGTACCGGTCCCGGGCACTTCGCGAAAGCGCGGCCCCGTCTGGGCCCTGCCTCGGCCCTCGCGGAAGCCTGCGCGAGGGATTTACAACGTTGGAAATTCTCTCTAGCGTTGCGCCACGCAGGGCCCGGGCCCCTCTCCCCCTTCACCACTCCTCCCGAGGGAGCGTGCATGACCACGCCGTACCGAAGACACCTCCTGCCCACCCTGCTGACCCTCCTGGCTGTCCTGGGCTCGCTCCTGGCCGTCCAGGCACCCCCGGCCGCGGCCGCCTCCGGGACCCTGCTGCGCGACGGCACCGGCCTCTACCCCCGCGCCCTGCGCCTCCAGTACAACGGCGCCGCCAACGGCCGCATCCTCGCCTCGGTGGTCACCTTCCGCGGCTCGGACGGGCTCGGTGCCATCTACGAGAGCACCGACGACGGCGCCACCTTCCGGCAGGTGGGCGAGGTGGCCGACCCCGAGGCGTCCGGTGGACAGGGCGAATGCTGCGCCACCCTGTACGAACTGCCGCGGGCCGTCGGCACCATGCCCGCCGGGACCCTGCTGTGGGCGGCCTCCATCGGCCAGGACGAGCCGGACCGCCGGATGGCCATCCGGGTCTTCCGCAGCAACGACCAGGGCCGCACCTGGTCCTATCTGTCCACCGTGGCCACCGCCCCCAACACCAAGGGGCTGTGGGAGCCGGAGTTCTCCATCGACTCCAGCGGACGGTTGGTGGCCCACTACTCGGACGAGACCGACCCCGCGCACAGTCAGAAGCTGGTCGCCGCCCGCAGCGCGGACGGGATCACCTGGACGGGCCACCACGCCACCATCGCCAGCAACCTCGCCTCCGACCGGCCCGGTATGCCCATCGTGCGCAAGCTGCCCGACGGCCAGTACTTCATGGTGTACGAGATCTGCGCCGCCCAGGGGCAGTACTCATGCGTGGTCCACTACCGGACCTCGTGGGACGGCTGGAACTGGGGCGACTCCGCTCATCTCGGCTACCGTCCCGAGACCGCCGACGGGAAGTACTTCACCCACACGCCGAACCTCGCCTGGGCCCCTGAGCCCGGAAATCCCCGGGGCAAGCTGTTCCTCATCGGCCAGGTCCTGAACAACGCGGACGGCACCACCGCCACCGGCAGCGGTGCCACCGTCTGGACCAACAGCAACGGCGGCACCGGAGCCTGGCGTTCGATCTCCGCACCGGTGCGGGTGGATTCCAAAGTGGTCGACTGGTGCCCCAACTACAGCTCGGCACTGCTGCCCTCGGCGGACGGCAGCCGAGTGCTGGAGATCGCCACGGACTACGTGGGCACCGTGTGCAAGCCGTTCTACGCCACCGGGGGGAGCTGACCCGGTGAACGCCCGCTGATCGGCGTGGTGTTCACCCGTCCGCGGATCCCCCGTCCGGCCGTTCGGGGCCGGCGCCCAGCATGGTGCGTACGACTGTCTCCACCAGGGCGTCGGCCTCGGCGCGCGTCGGTGTGCCGAGCCGTTCGTCGAGCAGCAGTGTGCTCAGCCCGTGGACGAGGGCCCAGATCCCGACCCGCAGTGGCTCGCGCCGCTCCGGTTCCGCGATGGCCGCGATGCGGTCCGCCACGATGGCGATCGCGGCGTCGGAGGCGGCGATGGTGTCGGGGTGGCTGCTGCACGCCTGCCCGAACATCAGGCGGTACACCCCGGGGTGGTCCAGCGCGTAGTCGACCGCCGCGCAGGCCATGGCGATGACCTCCGCGCCGGGGGCCTCCCCGGGGGCGACCGCGGCGAGGCGTTCGCCCAGCTCCGTGAAGCCCCGGGTGGCGAGGGCGGCGAGCAGCGCCTCCTTGTCGCGGTAGTGGCGGTAGGGGGCGTTCGGGGAGACCCCGGCGTGCCGGGCGACCGCGCGCAGCGACAGCTCGCCCGGGCCCTCGGCGTTGAGGAGCGCCAGAGCGGAGTTCAGCAGGGCTGCTCGCAGATCCCCGTGGTGGTATCCCGAGCCAGTGGATGTTGACAGTGTCCACACCTCCATCCTTCAATGTGGACATCGTACACATCGATGCGGGCCGGTCCGTGGGGACGCGGCCCGCGCACAGGAGTGCCCGATGACCGAACGACTCGCCCCGCCCGCTCAACGCCCCTGGCTGTGCCTGTGGGGCGGCGCCGCGGCGTCCTTGCTGTCCGTCGGCGGCCGGTTCGACGTGCCCCTGGCCGCATGGGCGGCGCCGCTGCTCCTCCTCCGCTTCCTGCGCCACACCCGCCCGCTCGTGGCCCTGCCCGCGGTGTTCGCCGTCACGGTGGCGTCGGCCGCGGTGTGGATGGCCGAACTCGCCGTGCCCATCACCTGGCTCACCTTCCTGGGTGATGTGGCCTTCGGAGTGGCCTACGGTCTGCCGTATGTGGTCGACCGGCTGCTCGGCCCGCGCGCCGGCACCCTCGGCAGGGTGCTGCTGTTCCCCGCCGCGGCCATGTCCGTGGAATTCCTCCTCGGCACGTACGGCCCGTTCGGCACCGCGTACGGCATGCGGGCCGCGTCCCAGCACGCGAGCACCGCACTGCTACAGATCACCGCGCTGACCGGGCCGTACGTCATCGCCTTCGTCATCGGGGCGGGAGCGACCATCGGCAACCTGGTCTGGGAGCGCGGGCCGCGTCGGCCCGCGCTGCGCTGGGCCGCCGCCTACGCCACGGCCGTCGTGCTGATCGTCGCCGGCGGACAGCTCCGCACGATGTCCACGGACACGGGCGGCGACACCGTCAAAGTGGCCGGCATCAATCCGAGCCACGCGGCCATCGACGCCGAGACGGCGGTGCACGGCGCCTCCCGGCTCGCCGTCACCGACCCGCGCCGCGTCGACCGGGCCGATGTGCGCCGGGCCATGCGACCGCTCCTGGACGACCTCTTCCGCCAGACCGCCCGGGCGGCCGCGGCCGGTGCGCGGATCGTCGTCTGGTCGGAGAACGCCGCGCGGGTGGCCGACGAGGACCACCGCGCGTACCTGCGGCGGGCATCGGCGGCAGCGGACGCGCACAACGTCTATCTCCTGGTGGCCGACCTGACGTATCTGCCGGACGCGCCCCACGGCAGGGACGAGACCCATCTCTTCGGCCCCGACGGCGGGAAGCTGTGGGACTACGAGAAGGCCCGGCCCATCCCCGGGCTCGAGATCTACACACGCGGCGACGGCCGCGTGCCCGTCGTCGACACCCCGTACGGCCGGCTGGCGAACGTCATCTGCTACGACGCCGACTTCCCGGCGGGCAATCACATCGACGCCGACATCGTCTTCGTCCCCGGCGGCGACTGGCCCGAGATGGGGCGCACCCACACCGCCATGGCCGGGCTGCGCGCGATCGAGAACGGTTACGCGCTGGTCCGGCAGGACTTCAACGGCCAGTCCAGCGCCTACGACGCCACCGGACGGCTGCTGTCCACGCTGGACACCACCACCGACGCGGGCGTCTGGTACGCCGACGTTCCCATCCACGGCTTGCGCACCCCGTACTCCCGCACGGGCGACATCGTCTCCTGGGGCGTGTTCGCCGGCACTGTGGCCGCGGCGGTGGCTCTCGCCAGGCGCACCCGGCGCCACCCCGCTCCGCCATCTGGGTCCGCCTCCTCCGCGCGGGCGTCCGCCGTTGGCCCGGGCAGGTGACGGACACCGGCCGGGCCGTGACCCGAACGGCGTACGGCGGTGGCCGGGGGAGCGGATCCAGGACATGTGCCGCGGCGTGACCGTCCCACTCCGCACGGCCGTTGCACCGCACCCCGGGCCACGCCGGTGACCTGCACCGACGGCCGCGGTGGTGGCGCGGTGGCGAGGGATCGCGCGGACGGAAGGCGAGCGGCCGGAGCCACTTCGCGATGCGCCGGACGCCCGCCATCCGGCCGACGGCACGGGCCGTGTGGGTGCTCGACCTGCCCCGCCCCGGATGACAGCGTGGCCGACATGGAGCACAGCCCAGGACCGCAAAACGTGCGCGCGAGGCTGCTGCTGGCCAGCGCCACCATGCTCTTCGTCGAGCTGGCGCTGATCCGGTGGACCGGCGCCAATATCGTCCATCTGAGCTATTTCTCGAACTTCATCCTCTTGGGCTCGTTCCTCGGGATCGGCCTGGGATTCCTGCTGCCCGCCGGCCGTGGGCAGTGGCTGACCCGCTGGACGCCCGTCCCGCTCGCCGTTCTCGTCGTCCTGGTGCGCGAGTTCCCCGTGCAGGTGCGGCAGACCAGCGGCGAGGTCATCTACTTCACCGCCGTGAAGACCACCGGTCTGCCCCAGTGGGTGACCCTGCCGGTGCTCTTCGGGCTGACCGCGCTGATCATGATGGCCATCGGCAAGATGACGGCCGATCAGTTCCGTCGGCTGCCCTCGCTGGAGGCGTACCGCTTCGACCTGCTGGGCTCGCTCACCGGCTCGGTGTCCTTCGCGCTGCTGTCCTGGCTGCGCGCACCGTCGGTGGTGTGGGGGGTGATCGCCGCGGCGGCGCTGCTGACCCTCGGCGGCCGCCGCAACACCATCAGATATTCGGTGCCGCTCGCGCTGATGGTGGCCATCCTGGCGCTGGAGACGGCGGCCGGCGGCATCTCCTGGTCCCCGTACTACAAGATCGAGGTCACCAGGCCGACCTCCGGCAGCCGGGACTACAAGATCTCCGCCAATGGGGTACCGCACCAGTCCATCGCCCCGCTGAAGGTGCTCAGGCGCCCCGACTCCCCGTACCAGCAGCCCTACCGCGAGACCCCGCGGAACTCCCACCGCCGGGTGCTGGTCATCGGGGCGGGCAACGGCAACGACGTGGCGATGGCGCTCGCCCACGGCGCCCGGCGGGTGGACGCCGTGGAGATCGACCCCCGGCTGCAGGAGATCGGCGCGTCACTGCACCCGGCCCGGCCCTACCACAACCCCCGGGTGCACGTGCACATCAACGACGGCCGGGCCTTCCTCGAGCGCACCAAGACCCGCTACGACCTGGTCGTCCTCGCCCTGCCGGACTCCCTGACCCTGGTGTCGGGCGCGAGCAACCTGCGCCTGGAGAGCTATCTGTTCACCCGGCAGGCGTTCGAGGCGGCACACCGCCACCTCGCCCCCGGCGGCGCGTTCGCCATGTACAACTACTACCGGCAGAACTGGCTCATCGACCGGTTCGGCTCCACGCTCACCTCCGTCTTCGGACACGCCCCCTGCATCACCCACTACGGAGGCAAGAAGGCGGCCATCCTGGTGGCCGGCGTGACCTCCGGCGACCAGTCCTGCACCGCCTCCGCATGGCGCCCCTCCGGCCCGGTGCCCTCGGCCGCCAGTGACGACCACCCCTTCCCGTATCTGCTGCACCGCACCATCCCCACCCTCTACATCGGGGTCCTGGGGGCGATCCTGCTGGTGACGCTGGTGTCGGTGCGGCTGACCGGGGTCCGGCTGAGGCGCACCGCCCGCTATGTGGACATGTTCCTGCTCGGCGCGGCGTTCATGCTGCTGGAGACCAAGAACGTGATCGGGTTCGCCCTCTACTTCGGCACCACCTGGCTGGTCAACGCGATGGTCTTCGCGGGGGTGCTGCTCGCCGTGCTGTGTGCGGTGGAGGTCCGGCGCAGGCTGCGCCGGGTCAATCAGCTGGTGCTGCAGCTGATGCTCTTCTCCAGCCTCGCCATCGCCTGGCTGATCCCGTCCCATGTGGTGCTGGGGCTGCCCTTCGTCCCCCGGCTGGCCGCCGCCATCGCGCTGGCCTTCGCCCCCATCTTCTGCGCCAACCTCATCTTCTCCGACCGGCTGGCGGCGGCCGCCGACCCCACGTCGGCGTTCGGTGCCAACCTGCTGGGCTCCCTGTTCGGCGGCACTCTGGAGTATCTGGCCCTGCTCACGGGCTATCAGGCGCTGCTGCTGGTGGTGGCGGTGCTGTACGTGGGTGCCTGTGTGGCCATGCGCTTCACCCGCCGCGGCCCCGGCGACGTCGCCACCCAGGAACCCCTCACCGTGCAGACGGCGCCACGCCCCTGAGCGCTCCTTCCCCAGCCGCCCCCGGCCGCCTTCCGGCCGGGGGCGGCCGCGTGCGTGACGCGGTCCGCCGAATTCGTGGCGCGGGCCGGCGCGGTCACTCGAACATGACGTAGTCCGGGCGTGGCCGCAGGGCCAGCACCTCCTCCGGGGTCATCAGCCGGCTCCCCTCGGTGTCCTCCTCGTAGAAGAGCTTGAAGCCGGTGCGCACGCCCTCGGGCTGGTTCCTGACCAGCTGCCGCCAGGTGTCGCGCTTCATCCCCGGCGAACCTATGCCGTCCGCGCTCTTGATGAGCACCACACCGGGTTGCGGGCGCAGCGCGGACTGGTCGCTGACGACGGCCACGGCCACCTGGTGGAAGACGAGTGGCTTCTGCGGCAGATCGTGTTCGTCGACGATCCCGGAGAGATAGCGGGCCACATCGGTGAGCTCCTGGCCGCTGGTGTGGCCGTAGGTGTCTCCCGGCACCTCGCCCGGACCCATCTCCCACTCCGGGTCCAGGGCTATGCCGACATCGGGATGGACCAGCCATTCGCGCAGCGCCTTGACCTCGCCGAGGACCGAGGCCCGGCCCGGCTGGATGTTCAGCAACAGCAGGGCACGGTGGCGCTTGGCCGCGTCGTGGAAGCGGCGGATCGTGTCGGAGGAGGTGCGTGAGCGGTAGGTGCCGTCGGGGCCCGCGGCGCTGTTGGCGACGGTCGCGAGGAGTTCGAGCACCGGCTGCGGTTCACGGTCCGCGGCGTAGGCGCGGGCGGTCTTCTCGATCTGCCGCACCTGGTCGCCGAGGTCCCCGACACCGAGCCGGCCGAGCGCGGCGGCCCCGGGCAGCCCGCAGTAGCCCACCAGCCGGTAGCGGGACAGCT
>NZ_JAAAYH010000381.1:0-8715 GCF_018035285.1 Streptomyces sp. MK37H
GGGAGCCGCTCGGGCTCACCGGCCGTACGCCCGTGATGCTGCCCGAGGAGGGCCCGCTGGCCGGGCGCGGGGTCGTCGACCGGATGGCCGCCCTCGACCTGGTGGTGGACAACATGGCGGAGGAGGTCGGCGCGCGCCCCGGCCGGGCCGAGGAGGTGCTGGCGCTGGGCGGGGTGCCGGGCCACTGGGTGATGGTCGTCTCGCGTACGTACTTCGCGGGCGGCCGCCCGGTGGAGACCGCCGATGTGGTGGTGCTGGCCGAGCGCTATCGGATCGCGTACCGGCTGCCGGTGAAGTGATCGTTCGCCCGCTGTCGGTGCTCGCCGATAGCCGAGCGGTCCGTCCCGGGGCGTCTTACCGCGAGTTAACCGCCGCCCCGCCCCCGTAACGGCCCGGCAATGGCGCATCGCGGCCGCCCGTGACCTCCGGCTCCTACCGTCCTCGGGCGTAAGAGTGAGGCCCGAGCGACAGGGGAAGCCGGTATGACGGATGCGGTCGATGTCGATTCGGTTGATGAGGTTGGTGCGGTTGGTGCGGTTGGTGCGGTCGGGGCGGTCGATACCGTCGCTGCCGAGGCGGGCGCGCCGACGGCAACCGTCCCGCGGCGCGGCTACGCCCGGCTGGCGGCGGACGAGAGCCGTGAGGACTACTCGCTGCGCTACGCACCCCACTCCTACCGCCGCTGGTCGCCCACCATGGTCGCCTCCACGGCGCTCGGTGGCATCGCCTATCTCGCGGACTTCGCCATCGGCGCGTCCATCGTCTTCACCTACGGCTTCACCAGCGGTATCGCCTCAATCCTCACCGCGGCGACAATCATCTTCCTGACCGGCATCCCCATCGCCCGCGCCTGTGCGACCTACGGCCTGGACATGGATCTGATCACCCGCGGTGCCGGATTCGGCTACTTCGGCTCGACGTTGACCTCGTTGATCTACGCCAGCTTCACCTTCATCTTCTTCGCGCTGGAGGGCTCGATCATGGC
Source organism: Streptomyces sp. MK37H (assembly GCF_018035285.1). Lineage (NCBI taxonomy): Bacteria > Bacillati > Actinomycetota > Actinomycetes > Kitasatosporales > Streptomycetaceae > Streptomyces > Streptomyces sp. MK37H. The sequence goes on from NZ_JAAAYH010000381.1 coordinate 986, forward strand.
GCAGGCCATGCATCAGGCCCTCCATATCCCGCTGCCGGTCGGCTATCTGCTGACCACCCTCATCGTGATCCCGATCGTCTTCCGCGGCATGGGCGCGCTCGCCAAGGTGCAGGCGTGGACCCAGCCGATCTGGCTGATCGGGCTCGCCCTGCCGTTCGTGGTGCTGGCCTTCGAGGCGCCGGACTCCTGGGGCGCGTTCGCCTCCTTCGGCGGGACCGAGGGCGCGGGCTCCGGTTTCGACTGGATCGGATACGGCCTGGGCACGGGTGTCGCGCTCTCGCTGATCGCACAGATCGGTGAGCAGGCCGACTATCTGCGGTTCATGCCCGCGAAGACCGACGAGAACCGGCGGCGCTGGAATCTGGCGGTCCTGGCCGCCGGCCCCGGCTGGGTGGTCATCGGCGCGGCCAAGCAGATCGGTGGCGCCTTCCTCGCGTTCGTGGCGCTCGACGCGGTCGGCAAGACCCATGCGCTGGAGCCCATCGCCCCGCAGATCGAGGCGCTGAAGCCCTGGCTGGGCTCGGTCGCGCTGCCCGCCGCCGCGCTCTTCGTGGTGGTCTCCCAGATCAAGATCAATGTGACCAACGCCTACAGCGGCTCGCTGTCCTGGTCCAACTTCTTCTCCCGGGTCACCCACCGCCACCCCGGCCGGGTCTGGTACATCTTCCTCAACCTCGCCATCGCGCTGGCGCTCATGGAGATGAACATGTTCGCGGCGCTCAACAAGCTGCTGGGCTTCTACTCCAACGTCGGCATCGCCTGGATAGCCGCCGTCGCCGCCGATCTGGTCATCAACAAGCCGCTCGGGCTGAGCCCGAAGTACATCGAGTTCAAGCGCGCGTATCTGCATCCCGTGAACCCCGCCGGATTCGGCGCGATGGTGATCGCGTCGGCGGTCTCGATCGTCGCCTTCTTCGGGGTCTTCGGGGAGGTGGCCGAGGCGTTCTCGACCTTCATCGCCTGCGGTCTCGCGCTGGTGCTCTGCCCGCTGCTGGCCTGGCTCACCGGGGGCCGCTACTACCTGGCCCGGAAGAACCCGGTGAACGGGCCCGGTGCCGACGTCCCGGACATCACCGCCACCCACCTGTGCGCCTCGTGCGAGACGGCGTACGAGCTGCCGGACATCGCCGACTGCCCGGTGCGCGCGGGGGCCGTCTGCTCGCTGTGCTGCTCACTGGACGCCGAGTGCGGGGATGCGTGCCGCAAGGCGCCCATGGGCGAGCCGGTGCTGATGCCGCTTCCCACGGTGGGCGGCCCCGCCGTGGACGGTCCCTCCGTGGGGACATGAGCAACCCCTCCGCGAGTACGTGAGCCATCCCTCCGCGAGCACGTGAGCAACCTCACCCTGCGTACGGGCGCGACTACCGTCACCTGAGCGCGGTTCCCGCGCCCTCTGTTGCAAAACTCACATAAGCGCAGGTGGAAGGGGTTACTGGAAGGGGATCATCCATTTCGCTCTTACGATGGATCGGTTTGTGTCCGGTCGTCGGGGGGCGAAAGGAGTGCCAGGAACTTGAGCACGGAGCAGGGTTCCCACTCGCATTATCGAAGGTCACTCGGACCGGTGGCCCTCACCGCCGTGGGCCTCGGGTCGATCATCGGCTCCGGCTGGCTGTTCGGCGCCGAGCGCGCCGCCGCGCTGGCCGGGCCCGCCGCCATTCTGGCCTGGGTGATCGGCGCCGCCGTCGCCCTGACCATCGCCCTGACCTACTCCGAGCTGGGTTCGATGTTCCCCAAGGCCGGGGGCATGGTCCGGTACGGCCAGTACTCCCACGGCTCGCTGGCCGGATATCTGGCCGCCTGGGCCAACTGGATCGCCATCGTCTCGGTGATCCCAGGTGAGGCCACCGCCTCCGTGCAGTACATGTCCTCCTGGGACTTCGGCTGGGCCAAGGCGCTGTACGACGGGAAGGAGCTGACCGGCAGCGGTGTCGCGCTCGCGTCCGTGCTGCTGCTCTTCTACTTCTTCCTCAACTGGTTCGCGATCACCCTCTTCGCGAAGACCAACACCGCGATCACCGTCTTCAAGGTGGTCGTGCCGACCCTGACCGCCGGCGCGCTGCTGCTGTCGCACTTCGACACCGGCAATGTCACCGGCAACGGCGGCTTCACCCCCAACGGCTGGAGCTCCGTGTTCACCGCGGTCGCCGTCTCCGGCATCGTCTGGGCCTACAACGGCTTCCAGTCGCCGCTCAACATGGCGGGCGAGGCCCGTGATCCGGGGAAGTCGCTGCCCAAGGCCGTCATCAGCTCGATCCTCATCGCGTTGGTGATCTACGTCGCGCTGCAGATCGCCTTCCTGACCGCCGTCCCCGCCGCCGATCTGCGGCACGGCGGCTGGTCCGGGCTCTCCTTCAACTCCCCGCTCGCCGATCTCTCCCTGGCCTGGGGCCTGAACTGGCTGGCAATGCTGCTGTACGCGGACGCCTTCATCTCCCCGTCCGGCACCGGCATGATCTACGCGGCCACCACCTCCCGCATGATCCAGGGCGTCCAGGAGAACGGCCATCTACCCGGGATCTTCGGCAAGGTCGACCCCAAGACCGGCATTCCGCGCCCGGCGCTGCTGCTCAACCTGGGGATCGCCTTCATCTTCCTCGCGGTCTTCCGCGGCTGGGGCTCGCTCGCCGAGATCGTCTCCGTCGCCACCGTGATCTCGTACATCACCGGTCCGGTGGCCGTGATGTCGCTGCGCCGCCTCTCCCCGGAGCTGCCGCGCCCGGTGCGGCTGCGCGCGATGCCGGTGATCGCGCCGATCGCGATGGTCTTCGGCTCGCTGGTGCTGTACTGGGCCCGCTGGCCGCTCACCGGCAAGGTCATCCTCATCATGGCGATCGGGCTGCCGATCTGGGCCTGGTACGAGCTGCGCAAGCCGTGGGCGGAGCTGCGGCCGCATCTGGCCGCCGGTGCCTGGATGGTCACGTATCTGCTCGTCATGGCGGCGGTGTCGTGGGCCGGCGGCAAGGATTTCGGCGGCCGTGGCTATCTGCCGGGCGGCTGGGACATCGTGATCGTCGCGCTGATCGGGCTGGCCTTCTACTTCTGGGGCGTACGCAGCGCATGGCGCAATCCGACGCTGCTGGAGGCCGAGCGCGAGCTGGGCGCCACCCCGGCCGACGATGCGGGCGAGAGCGGCGACGACCGGGTGAAGGCCGAAGTCGGCGTCTGAGACATGGCCGGATGAGTGCCTCCTTGTAAGAACACGTATCCGCTGCGTGAAGGTAGGGCGTAGGCTCGGGCATATGCGGATCGGGATTTCCTTAACGGTGTCGCGGGGTCGTGCGCCCGGGCGCGCCACAGCGGAGGGGCGGGGAGATGAGTGACGGGAATGCTGTCCTGCCCTGGCTCGTGATCCGCCAGGACAGCAACGGCAACCGCTACCGCGTCGGGCGCTACGCCACCAGGACGGAGGCCCAGGAGGTGGCCGACCGCCTCGAGGGCGAGGGCCAGGAGCAGCTGTACGTGGTCGAGCGGACCGCCGCGTCCCGTCAGTCCGGTTAGCCCGAGTCCGGTTTCAGCCCGCGGAAATACGTACATCCGGTCCGCAGGAATGCGTACTTCTTCCCTACCCCGGGGCGCTCCCGCCCCTCCGGTGTGCTTCCGCGCAGGCTAGGGTGCGGATCATGAGCGTGTGTGTGGTGGTGGGCGGAGCGGTGTTCGACCGGGGCCGGCTGCTGGCCGCGCGGCGCAGCGCCCCGCCCGAGCTCGCGGGCCGCTGGGAGCTGCCCGGCGGCAAGGCCGAGCCCGGTGAGACCCCGCAAGCGGCGCTCGTCCGCGAACTGCGCGAGGAGCTCGGGGTCGAGGCCGAGCCGCTCGAACCGCTGCCGGGGGAGTGGCCCCTCAAACCCGGCTTTGTGCTGCGGGTGTGGACCGCGGCCCTGCGCTCCGGTGAGCCGCGCCCGCTCCAGGACCACGACGAACTGCGCTGGCTCCCCCCGGACCGGGTGGACGAGGTGGACTGGCTGGACGAGGACCGCCCCGCGGTGGCGGAGGCGGTCCGCAGGCTGCGCGCGGCCGGGGCCGATGCCGGGGCGTCCGACGCCGGGTCGGCCGAGGCCACCGAGGGGACCCGCCCACGCACCTCTTGAGAACGTCCCGCGCGGGAAAATCCATGGGGTTCGAGCCGCCTCCGTCCGGTTAGGAGTGAGGGGGAGCGCTGATCATGAGCGCTTCACCAAAAGCCGGGACGGACACTGATGGCGGGCTGAGATAGTGCTGTGATCGTGAAGACCGTACTCGGGATGGCCGAAGTGCTGGATACTCGGCTATCTGAAGCCGGTCGGAGCACCTGAGCCGGAGGGGACGGGCGCATGAGCGAGAAGCCAGCGGGGGCTGATATGCCCGAGGAGACGGTGGGTTCGCAGGTGTCGCCGATGTCACAGGGGTCCTCGATGTCAGACATGTCGTCCATGTCCTCGATGTCGGCGGTGTGGCAGAGCAGTCCTCCCGGCTCGATCTATGACTACATCCGGGTCGCCTCCTTCGCGCTCGGGCCCGACGGCCGGATCGCGCAGTGGAGCGAACGGGCCGCGGAGTTGCTGGGGCTGACGGCGAGCCAGGCCATCGGCAAGGATCCGGTGGAGGCGTTCGTACCGCCGGAGTACCAGGAGACGGGCCAGCGTGCGGTGGCCGACATCCTCGACGGCCGGGAGTGGACCGGGCTGGTTCCCTACCGTAACCCCCGGGCGCCGAGCGGGCATGGCATCGCCGAGGTCTATGTGATGCCCGCTCAGGACGAGCACGGAAAGCGGGCCGCGCTCTGTATCGCGGTGGACGTCAGCGCGTTGCGCGGGCTGGAAACCGATCTTGCTTCTTCACAGGCCGTTTTCGGTCAATCTCCGCTCGGCTTCTTCCTCTTCGGGACCGATCTGCGGATCCTCCGCGTCAATGAGCGTTTTGCGAAGGTTTTCGGTCGCCCCACCGACGAGTACCGCGGTACGACCCCGCACGATCTGCTGCCGCGCGGCGAGGCCGACCGGCTGGCCGCCGCGCTGCGTCAGGTCCTGGACTCCGGGCAGTCGCTGACCGATATGCCCATCGTGGGCCAGGCGCCGGGCAGCCCCGACCGCCGCCGCTGGTCGGTCTCGCTCTACCGGCTGCACAGCGGCTCCGGCCGCCCCATCGGCGTCGCCGGGCTCGCCGCGGATGTCACCGGCCGCCGCCGCGCCGAACAGGAGGCCGCGGGCGTACGGCGCAATCTGGCGCTGCTGAACGAGGCCGGGGCCCGAATAGGCACCTCGCTCGACCTGGAGACCACCGCCCGCGAGCTGCTGGACGTGGCCGTACCGCAGTTCTGCGACCTGGCCTCGGTCGACCTCTACCAGGGGCTGCTCTCCGGTGACGAGACCCCGCCCGGGCTCGCCGACGGCAGCGCCGAACTGCGCCGCGTCGCCTTCGCCAGCGCGGTCTCCGACGGCCCGGTCGCCTTCGGCGACATCTGCCGCGTCAACACCGTGGAGGACCCCAAGCCCATCCAGGTCGGCGAGGTGCACCGCTACCCCTTCAACTCGCTGTGCGCCCACGCCCTGCGCACCGCCCAGGTCCGCGTCGTCCCCGGGCGGGACGGCAGCGAGGCCCTGGAGTTCGGGGCCATGCTGCAGTCCACCCTGGTGGTGCCGATGGTCGCGCGGGACACCGTCGTCGGCCTGGCCCAGTTCTCCCGCACCAAGGGCAGCGAGCCGTTCGGCGAACGGGACCGCGCGCTCGCCGTCGAGCTGGCCGCCCGCGCCGCCGTGAGCATCGACAACGCCCGGCTGTACCGCAGAGAACATGAACGCGCGCTGATACTCCAGCGCAGCCTTCTCCCGCCCGGCGACCCGGAGGCCGCCGGGCTCGATATCGCCTGCCGCTATCTGCCGGGGAACGCGGCGACCGAGGTGGGCGGCGACTGGTTCGATGTGATCGAGCTGCCCGGGCACCGCACCGCGCTGGTGGTCGGCGACGTCATGGGGCGGGGGCTGCGCGCCGCCGTGGCCATGGGCGAGCTGCGCACCGCCGTACGCACCCTCGCCCTGCTCGACCTGGAGCCCGCCGAGGTGCTCTCCGCGCTGGACGAGATCGCCCGCGGCCTTGGCACACCGGGCGGCTCGCACGCCGGCGCGCGGCCCGGCTCGCGCGCCCTCGCGCGCGACGGCAAGGCCGCCGACGACTCCTCCGATCTGACCGAGGTCTACCTCGCCACCTGCGTCTACGCCGTCTACGACCCGGTCACCCGGCGCTGCACGTTCGCCAACGCCGGGCATCCACCCCCTGTCCTCGTGGAGCCGGGCGAGGGCGCTCTGCTGATGGAGGTCCCGCCCGGATTGCCGCTCGGCGTGGGCGGTGAGCCGTTCGAGGAGATCGAGGTCGAGCTCCCCGACGGCGCGCTGCTGGCCCTCTACACCGACGGTCTGGTCGAGTCCCGCGACCACACCCTCGACGAGGGGCTCCACGCCCTGCGCGCGGCCCTCAACACTCCGGACGGCGCCGACGGCGGGAACGCCGCGGCCGGTTCCCTCGAGGACGTCTGCGACCACGTCCTGAGCACCCTCGACACCCACCACGGCGAGGACGACATCGCCCTGCTGATGGCCCGGGTGCAGGGCCTGTCGGCCGAGTCCGTCGGCGACTGGCACCTTCCCAGCGCCCCGCAGTCCGTGGGCCGGGCCCGCGAACTGGCCCGGGAGCAGCTGGAGTCCTGGGGGCTGGACGATCTGGTGGACACCACCGAGCTGCTGGTCAGCGAGCTGGTGACGAACGCCCTGCGGTATGGCCAGGGCGAGATCCGGCTGCGGCTGCTGCTGGACCGCACGCTGGTGTGCGAGGTCTGGGACGGCGGTCTGGTCCAGCCCCGGCGGCGCCGCGCCCGGGACACCGACGAGGGCGGGCGCGGGCTCCAGCTGGTCGGGATGCTCAGCGCGGGCTGGGGAAGCCGCAGGACCCCGCTCGGCAAGACCGTCTGGTTCGAGCTGGCCCTTCCGGACGGCCGGCCCTCGGGTCCGGACTCGGTGGAGGCGCTGCTCAGCCTGTGGTGACGGGGCCACGACCCGTTACGGCAGCGGGCCCGGGCCCGCGACACGAAGCGGAGGTACTGCCGGCGGAACTTTCCCCTCCCCGCCCCTTCCCGAAACTGGGGCATCCGCCCCAGCCCCCGGGCCGGGGTATCCGCTCCGGGCCCCGGGTCGGGGTATCCGCTCCGGGCCCCGAAACTGGGGTATTCGCTCCGGGCCCCGGGCCGGGGCGTCCGCTCCAGGTCCCGGGTCGGGGTATCCGCTCCAGGTCCCGGGCCGGGGCATCCGTCCCAGGTCCCGGGTCGGGGTATCCGCTCCGGGCCCCGAAACTGGGGTATTCGCTCCGGGCCCCGGGTCGGGGTATCCGCTCCAGGCCCCGAAACTGGGGTATTCGCTCCGGGCCCCGGGCCGGGGCGTCCGTCCCAGGTCCCGGGTCGGGGTATCCGCTCCAGGTCCCGGGCCGGGGCGTCCGTCCCAGGTCCCGGGTCGGGGTATCCGCTCCGGGCCCCGAAACTGGGGTATTCGCTCCGGGCCCCGGGCCGGGGCGTCCGTCCCAGGCCCCGAAACTGGGGTATTCGCTCCGGGCCCCGGGCCGGGGCGTCCGTCCCAGGTCCCGGGTCGGGGTATCCGTCCCAGGTCCCGGGTCGGGGTATCCGCTCCAGGCCCCGAAACTGGGGTATTCGCTCCGGGCCCCGGGTCGGGGTATCCGCTCCAGGCCCCGAAACTGGGGTATTCGCTCCG
>NZ_JAAAYH010000382.1:0-8707 GCF_018035285.1 Streptomyces sp. MK37H
CAATCGCCGGAGGGGCTGGATTCTCCGGTGCCCCGTCCCGGGCCGTGTGGGGGCTCCGCTCTCGGGCCCCGGCTGCTCTATCGCTGGAGGGGTTGGGTTGGTCGGTGCCTCGTCCGGGGCCGTGTGGGGGCTCCGCCCCCGGGTCCCCGCTGCTCAATCGCCGGCGGGGCTGGGTTGTTGGGCCGCCGGGCCGCTACGTGGCCCTTCGTGTGGCCAGGCCGGGAAGGCGATCGTTGCCCATAACATGCGCGTGCCCCGCGCCGCTTGGGCGGCGCGGGGCATCGGGCGCTCCGGTGTGACCGAGGGTCACCGGGACTGCTGGGCCGGGACGCCGCGGGTGGCCGCCTCGTCCTCGCCCGGGGCACCGGCCGCGGCCACCGCCGCGCCGGTCAGCGTGGCCAGCATCTCGCGGACGTTGGTCAGCTGGGCGTTGATGCTGTCGCGGCGGTTGGTCAGCGCCGCGAGCTCGCGCTCGGATTCGCTGCGGATGCGGTCCGCCTTGGCGTTGGCGTCGGCCACGATGTCCTCGGCCTGGCGCTGCGCGGTCTCCACCGTCTGACGGGCGCGGCGCTCGGCGTCGGTGCGCAGCTTCTCGGCCTCCAGGCGCAGCTGCTCGGCGCGGTGCTCGATCTCCGCGAGCCGCTTCTCGGCCTTGGCCTGACGCGAGGCCAGGTCGCGCTCGGACTGCTCGCGGCGCTTGGCGAGGTTGGTCTCGAAGTCGGCGGCGGCCTGCGCGGCCTTGGCGCGGGTCTCCTCGAAGAGGGAGTCCGCTTCCTCGCGCTTGGACTGGGCGTCCTTCTGCGCCTCCTGGCGCAGCGTGGCCGCCTCGCCCTTCGCCTTCTCGACGATCCGCGCGCCCTCGTCCTCGGCCTTGGCCTTGCGGTCGGCGGCGAACGACTCGGCGTCGTTGCGGACCTGCTGGGCGGCCGACTCGGCCAGCTCACGGTGCTGTTCGGCGGCGCGGCGGGCCTCCTCGCGCAGATCCTTCGCCTCTTCCTCGGCGAGACGGAGGATCTTCTCGACCCGTGCGCCGAGCCCCGCGTAGGACGGCTCCGAATCGTTGATCTGGGCCTGAGCGTTCTGCGTCTCGAGGTGCAGCTCCTCGATGCGCTTTTCCAGAGAGGTGATACGGGCCAGTGCACTGTCACGATCGGCGACGAGCTTGGAAATGCGGTCGTCCACCTGACCGCGGTCGTACCCACGCCGCACGAGCTCGAAGCCGAAGGGGGAGGAAGTGTCGCTCATGGGGTTCCTGTCGAAAGAGACCGGTGAGGTGATAGAGGGAATCCTAGGGGGCCGAACGGCGTGTCATCGAGTCAACGTCTGTTTGATCTGCAGAATCTCCAGCCTTTTGAGTGGCAGTAAGACGGAGACCTCGTCACTCGTCGGGATGATACGGACATGCCGTGATGGACGCAGCCTGACGCGAGACTTACGCGAAACCGACGCGAGACTTAAGCGAAACCTCGATAGGCACGGCTGAGACTCGTCCCCCTGGATACGGTTACCCCTCCGACCGCTTTCCACTCCTCGTCGCACCCGCACCCGCCGCTGTCTTGACTTGGCCGTTCTCCTTGCCGCCCGCGCCACCCGACGCGGGGGTCTCGAAGGATTCCAACGCCTCGAGGACGTCCTGGACACGGGAGATCTCCGCGTTGATGTCCTCGCGGCGGCGCTTGAGCAATTCCAGCTCGCGCTTACCCTCGTCCACGATTTGCTGTGCCTCGTCCGTGGCCTGGGTCCGGAGCCGGTCCGCCTCCCGCTCGGCCGCGGTCTTCTTCTGCTCGGCCTCCTTCAGCAGACCCTCGGCCTTCTTCACCGCCGCGATCCGCACCCGGCTCGCTTCGCTCTCCGCCTCCGCGACCAGCGACTTGGCCTTCTCCTCGGCCTTCATCAGCTGCGCGGTGGCCGCCGCGACCAGCTTGTCGACCCGCTCGCCGGTGGCCTTCATCTGCTCCGCGGACTCCCGGCGGGCCCGCTCGTGCAACTCCTCGACCTCGGCCTCGGTACGGGCGCGCAGCTCCTCGGCGCGCTCCCGGATGGCCGTGGCGTCGCCCCGGGCCTCGCCCAGCATGGTGTCGGAGTCCGTACGGGCCTTCTCCACCATGGCGTTGGACTCGGCCGTGGCCTCGGAGACCAGCCGGTCCGCCTCCTGGCGGGCCACGCCCACCATGGTGTCCGCCTGCTCCTCGGCCGCGGTCGCCGCGCGCAGCGCGGCCTCCTGCGCCTCGGAGGTGAGCCGCTCGGCCTCCGCCGAGGCCTCGGTGATCAGCCGGTCGGCCTGCTCGGCGGCGTCCGAACGCCGCTTGTTGGCGTCCTCGCGCGCCCGGTCGATCAGCCGGTCCGCCTCGGCCTGCGCCTCGTTGCGGATCCGCTCCGCCTCGGCCGCCGCCTCGGTCGCGACCCGCTCGGCCTCGGCGCGGGTGCGCGCCGCGTGCTGCTGCGCCGAACCGACGGTCTCCGCGGCCTCGCTGCGCAGCCGCTCCGCCTCGCCGCTCGCCTCCGCGCGCAGCCGGTCGGCCTCGTTGCGGGCCTCGGTGACCAGGCGGTCCGCCTGCTCGGCCGCCTCCGAGCGGATGTTGTTGGCGTCGCCGCGGGCCTGGGCCCGGGTGCGGGCCGCGTCCTGCTCCGCGGTCGCCCGCGCGTCGGACGCCTCCGTACGCAGCACCTGCGCCCGTGTGGTGGCCTCCGAGACCAGCCGCTGGGCCTCCTCGGTGGCGCCGCTGATGAGCGTATCGGCCTGCTCGGCGGCCTCGGCACGGGACTTGTTGGCCGAGCGCCGCGCCTCGTCGAGCGTCTCGTTGGCCTCGGCGCGCAGCCGCTCGGCCTCGTGGGTGGCCTCGGTGACCAGCCGGTCCGCCTGCTCGGCGGCATCGGCGCGGCGCCTGCCCGCCTCCTCGCGGGCCTGCTCGGTCAGCCGCTCCGCCTCGGCGATCGCCTCCGCGACCGTGCGCTCCGCGAGCGACTTGGCGGCCTCGGACTCCTCCGTGGCCTCCCGCCGCACCCGGGTGGCGTCCTGCGAGGCGCGCTCCCGCTCCGCGTAGGCGTCCGCGCGGACCCGGTCGGCCTCGCCCTGCGCTTCGTCGCGCACCCGCTCCGCGGCGTGCTCGGCGGCGCTGCGCAGCGCGGTGATCTCCTGCTCGGCCTGCTCGTGCAGCCCGGTGACCGAGTCCCGCACCTGCTGGGCGGTCTGCTCGGCGGCGGCCACCAGGTCGGCCGAGCGCCGCTCGGCCTCCTCGACCAGCCGCTGCGCCTCGACCTGCGCCTCGGAGACCCGGTTCCGGGCGGCGGCCAGCAGCTCCTCGCTCTGCTCCCGCGCCGCCGTACGCTCCGCCTGCGCCTCCTCGCGGGCGTCGGCGAGCAGCTCCTCGGCCTCGCGACGGCGGCGGGCCGCCTCCTCCTGGGCGGCGGCCAGGGCCTCGGCGGCCTCGTTGCCGATCCGCTCGGCGGCGCTCGCCGCCTCCGCGCGCACCCGGTCGGCCGTCTCCTGGGCCTCCGCGCGCAGCCGCTCGGCCTCCGCGGCGGCCTCGCCGCGCAGCCGTACGGCCACCGACTCGCCCTCGGCACGCGCGTTCGACGCGTCCGCCGCGGCCTCGTCGCGCAGCCGGGCGGCCTCGTCCTCGGCCTGCTGACGCAGCGCGTTCAGCCGTTCGGCGGACTCGGTGCGCTGCCGCTCGATCTCCTCGGCGGTCTCCTTGCGCAGCCGCTCCGCCTCTTCGCGGGCGTCCCGCAGCGCCTGGTCGGCGGAGGAGAGCCGCTGCTCGGCCTCCTGGTGCAGCCGGTTGAGCTCGCCCTCGGCCTCGGCGCGGCGGTCCTCGGCGGCCCGCTCGGCCTCCTCGCGCAGCTCCTCGGCCGCGGTGGCCGCCTCCGATTTGACCCGCTCGGCCTGCTCCTCGGCCGAGGTCACCAGCTCCTCGGCCTCGCCACGGGCCCGCTTCAGCAGCTCATCGGCCTGCCGGCGCAGCGCGTTGGCCCGCTCGATGGCCTCGGTGCGCACCCGCTCGCTCTCGGTGGTGGCACCGGAGCGGGTCTCCTCGGCGTCGGCCTTGGCCTTGGTCAGCAGCTCCTCGGCGGTGCTGGCCGCCTCCTCGATCTGCTGGACCGCCTCACGGCGCGCCTCGGCGCGGACCCGCTCGCCCTCGGCGGCCGCCTCCGACTTCAGCTGCTCGGCCTCGCCGCGCAGCCGGCGGGCCTCCTCCTGCAGCTCGACGGTCTTGGCGCGGTACTCCTTGGTGTCGTCCTTGGCCGTGCCCTTGAGCTGCTCGGCGGTGTCGTGCGCCTCGGCCCGCAGCCGGTCGGCCTCTTCCTCGGCCTCGCGCCGGATCCGCTCCGCCTCGTCGGTGGCCGCCTTGGTGGTGGACTGCGCCTTCTCCGAGGCGCGGGACAGCACCTCCTCGGCGCTCCGGGCCGCCTTGGCCAGCTGGGCGGCGGAGTCCTCGGCGGCCCGGGCCCGGGCGTCGTCGCCCGCCTCGGCGATCATCCGCTCGGCCTCGGCGCGGGCGTCGTCCCGCAGCTGCTCGGCCTCGGCCCGCAGCCGCTCGGCCTCCTTGGTGGCCTCGCCGACCAGCCGGGCGACCTCCGCCTTGGCGGTACGGGTGCGCTGCTCGTTGTCCGACTCGGCGGCCGCGAGCCGCTTGGCCGCCGCGTCCTTGGCCTCGGTGACCACCTTCTCGGCCTCGCTGCGCGCCTCCCGCAGCGCCTGCTCGGCCTCCTGCATCCGCTGCTCGGCGGCGCGGGTCTGCTCGGACGCGGCACGGCGGGCCTGGTCCGCCTCGCTGGCGGTGGAGGTGCGCAGCTGCTCCGCGTGGTCGGTGGCCTCCTGGGCCTGGGCGCCCGCGTTGGCCAGCAGCCGCTCGGCGTCGGTACGGGCCCGGCGCAGGATCGCCTCGGCCTCGGCGCGGGCGGCCTCCGCCTCCGACCCCAGCCGCTGGCGCGCCTGTTCGGTCATCCGCTGGGCCTCGGCGCGGGCCTCGGCCAGGGCCTGCTCGGCCTCGGTCCGGGACTCGTCCATGAGCCGGCGGGCCTGCGCCTCGGTACGGGCCCGCAACTGCTCGGCCCAGGCCACGTTCTCGTTGACGTGGGACTCGACGGTGGCGCGGCGCTCGGCCAGCTCCTGGTCCAGCCGCTGGCGCCGGGCCACGGCCTCGGCGTGCAGCTCGGCCTCGAGCCGGGACTGCCGCTCGGCCTGCTCCTGGAGCAGCCGCTGGGTCTGGGCGCGGGTCTCGCGCAGCTCCCGCTCGGCGTTGGCGCGCAGCTGATCCGCCTGGAGCTGCGCGTCCCGCAGCAACTGCTCAGCCTGGTAGCCGGCGTTGGCGCTGTCGTAGGCGGGGCGGGCCGCCAGATTACGGCGCGCCTCATGCAGCTTGGCGCGCAGCACCTCGACTTGGTAGCCGAGGTCGTCGGCGTGCTGGACGGCCTTCTCCCGCTCGGTCTTCAGCCGCTCCATCTCGGCCTCGAACTTCGAGAGCTGATCGTCAGGCTCGTAGCGGTCGTAGCCCCGCACTGCGCGGTCCCATCCGTCCCCTGGTCGCATTGGCGGCCGGCTCCGTAACCCTCCAGGCTCCCGTGGTCCCTTGCGGTGCCCCGAGGTTCCTCGACGGTTTCCCTTGCGGTACCGACCAGGCGAAGTGCGTGCCGGGTCGGACCGGAGCTGGCCCTTCCGAAGAAATGGTGTCAGATCATCGGCGAAGCCCGGGCCGGACCCCGAACCCTCTCCGTTTCCGTACCCCGGCCGATGCAGCACTCTACCGGCCGGGGAAGGGGTAGGTCAGTGGTCCGCTTCAGTGATCCTCTTCGTCCTGGTGCGCGGCGGGGTTCGCGGCGGTGACGAGCTCGGTCAGCACACCGTGACAGTCCTTGGGGTGGAGGAAGGTGATCCGGGAGTCCATCGAGCCGCGGCGGGGCTGCTCGTAGAGGACCCGGACGCCCTTGTCGCGGATGGCCTCGGAGTCGGTGTCGACGTCGGCGGTGCCGAAGGCGATGTGGTGGACGCCCTCACCGTTCTTGGCCATCCACTTGCCGACCGCGGAGTCCTCCCGGATCGGCTCGAGAAGCTGCAGGTAGGAGGCCCCGCCGTCGGAGGTCTCATTGATCTTGAGCATGGCCTCGCGGACGCCCTGCTCCTCGTTGATCTCGGAGTGGAACACCTCGAAGCCGTACGTGGCACGGTAGAACTCGACAGTCTTGTCGAGGTCGAAACAGGCGATCCCGATGTGGTCGATTCTCGTCAGCATGGGAACAGTGCACCGCCGTACGGTCGGTTACGCAACGTGCGCGCGATCACACCGATGGGCCGGTGACCGCGCGGGTACTCGTCAGTACATTGACGATAACCCTCGTTAACTTCCTTCTCCTCGTGAAGGGGACGCACCAATGACTCGTACGACCTCTGTGATGGTGGCGGGCGCGCGCACGCCCATGGGACGGCTGCTCGGCAGCCTGCGCTCGTTTTCCGGTGCCGACCTGGGCGGTATCGCGATCAAGGCCGCGCTGGAGCGGGCCGGGGTCGGTGCCGAGCAGGTGCAGTACGTGATCATGGGGCAGGTGCTCCAGGCGGGCGCCGGGCAGATCCCCGCCCGTCAGGCGGCGGTCAAGGCCGGTATCCCGATGAGCGTGCCCGCCCTCACGATCAACAAGGTCTGCCTCTCCGGGCTGGACGCGATCGCCCTGGCCGACCAGCTGATCCGCGCCGGTGAGTTCGACATCGTGGTCGCGGGCGGCCAGGAGTCCATGACCAACGCCCCCCATCTGCTGCCCAAGTCCCGTGAGGGGTACAAGTACGGCGCGGTCGAGATGCTCGACGCGATGGCGTACGACGGGCTCACGGACGCCTTCGAGCACATCGCCATGGGCGAGTCCACCGAGAAGCACAACACCCGGCTGGGCATCCAGCGCCCCGAGCAGGACGAGTTCGCGGCCCAGTCCCACCAGCGGGCCGCCGCCGCGCAGAAGAACGGCCTCTTCGACGCCGAGATCACCCCGGTGGAGATCCCGCAGCGCAAGGGCGAGCCGGTGGTCTTCGACAAGGACGAGGGCATCCGCGGCGAGACCACGGCGGAGCTGCTGGCCCGGCTGAGGCCCGCGTTCACCAAGGACGGGACGATTACCGCGGGCACGGCGTCGCAGATCTCGGACGGTGCCGCCGCGGTCGTCGTGATGAGCAAGGCCAAGGCCGAGGAGCTCGGACTGGAGTGGATCGCCGAGATCGGCGCCCACGGAAATGTGGCGGGACCCGACAACTCCCTCCAGTCGCAGCCGTCCAACGCGATCGCGCACGCCCTGGGCAAGGACGGGCTGACGGTGGACGACCTCGATCTCATCGAGATCAACGAGGCGTTCGCCGCGGTCGCCGTGCAGTCAATGAAGGACCTGGGCGTCTCCCCCGAAAAGGTGAATGTGAATGGGGGTGCGATCGCCCTCGGCCACCCCATCGGGATGTCCGGCGCGCGCATCGCGCTGCATCTGGCGCTGGAGCTGCGGCGGCGTGGCGGCGGCACCGGCGCGGCGGCGCTGTGCGGTGGCGGCGGGCAGGGCGACGCGCTGATCCTGCGGGTGCCGGCGGGTAAATAGACGGGAAGTGGACGGTCCCGGTCCCGGTCCCCGCGCGGGAGGTCGGTCTCCGTGGTGATCAAGCGACTGTGATCAAGCGACTGTGATCAAGCGACTGTGATCAGGCGATTGTGATCAAGCGGCTGTGATCAGGCGATTGTGATCAGGCGATTGTGCTCAAGCGATAAGGAGTACGGCACTCATGGCTGATGTGCCCACGCTGGTGGAGCAGGCGCGGCAGGGGCGGCCGCGTGCGGTCGCCCGGCTGATCTCGCTGGTCGAGGGCGCCTCG
The DNA here is from genome assembly GCF_018035285.1 of Streptomyces sp. MK37H. Taxonomy (NCBI): domain Bacteria; kingdom Bacillati; phylum Actinomycetota; class Actinomycetes; order Kitasatosporales; family Streptomycetaceae; genus Streptomyces; species Streptomyces sp. MK37H. The sequence goes on from NZ_JAAAYH010000382.1 coordinate 7,841, forward strand.
CCGCAGCTGCGCGAGGTGATGGCCGCGCTCGCTCCGCTGGCCGGGGGCGCGTATGTGGTCGGGGTGACCGGCTCGCCGGGGGTCGGCAAGTCCACGTCGACCTCCGCGCTCGTCTCCGCCTACCGGCGGGCGGGCAAGCGGGTGGGCGTGCTCGCCGTGGACCCTTCCTCGCCGTTCTCCGGCGGGGCGCTCCTCGGCGACCGGGTACGGATGTCGGAGCACGCCTCCGACCCCGGCGTCTACATCCGCTCCATGGCCACCCGCGGCCACCTCGGCGGGCTCGCCTGGGCCGCCCCGCAGGCCATCCGGGTGCTGGACGCGGCCGGCTGCGACGTGATCCTGGTGGAGACGGTGGGCGTCGGCCAGTCCGAGGTCGAGATCGCGGCCCAGGCCGACACTAGCGTGCTGCTGCTCGCGCCGGGGATGGGCGACGGGATCCAGGCGGCCAAGGCCGGGATCCTGGAGATCGGCGATGTGTACGTGGTCAACAAGGCCGACCGGGAGGGTGCCGACGCCACGGCCCGCGAGCTCAACCACATGCTGGGCCTGGGAGAGGCGCGGTCGCCGGGCGACTGGCGGCCGCCGATCGTGAAGACCGTGGCGGCGCGCGGCGAGGGGATCGGTGAGGTCGTCGAGGCGCTGGAGAAGCACCGTGCGTGGATGGAGGAGCACGGTGTGCTCGCGGAGCGCCGGATGCGGCGGGCCGCGGGCGAGGTCGAGACGATCGCGGTGACGGCGCTGCGGGAGCGGATCGGCGATCTGCACGGCGACCGCCGCCTGGGCGCCCTCGCCGAGCGGGTCGTCGCGGGCGAGCTGGACCCGTACACGGCGGCGGACGAGCTGGTGGCGGCGGTGACCGAGCAGGGC
>NZ_JAAAYH010000383.1:0-8707 GCF_018035285.1 Streptomyces sp. MK37H
GCTCATCAGCGCTTCACCTCACCGATTCACCGATTCAGGGACAAGGGATACCTGATCTCTTCAACAGTTTCAGCCTGTCTCCTGCCCGGCCATAGCGTGAGAACACCCACTACTTCCGCCCCATCGATGTGACGCGGGCAACGCATCGATGACACATCGATGACACGCCGGAAACAGGAGTGAGCTATGTCACTCGACCAGGGCGGCGTCAAGCGACTCATGCACGGTAAAGACGGCATCCGCGCCCGTGATCTCGAACACCCGGGCAACGATCGGCAACATTCCGGCCAGGTGGACGCCGCCGCCCGCGGCCTCGGCCTTGAGCCGCGCGCCGAGGAGGACATTGAGCCCGGTGGAGTCGCAGAACTCCAGCTTCGAGCAGTCCACCACCAGCCGGACACGTCCCCCCTCCACGCATTTCTCAAGCGGCTCGCGCAGCACCTCGGCGGTGTGGTGGTCCAGCTCACCCACCGGCGTGACGACCGCACTCGCCCCATGGTGCCGAACCTCGACCTGAAGCCGGCCCTTGCTGGCGCTGCCGACCATCCCGCGGTCCATCTGCGCACCTCTTCTGGCGTCTCGTTGCTTTCGATTGCGCGCATCGAACCCTACGCCTTCTACCCGCTGCTCTGGTAGCCGAACATTTCGCATAGTTCGGCAAATATGGACAACGTGGACTTGCCACTTGGTGGCCGATGCAGGTAGGCGTAGAGAGTCACACCCGCTTACGGCCCGGCTTTGGAGGCGCCGCTCACCGGAGCAGCACGTCATGGCACCGGCAGCCATATGCCGAAGAACGATGGAGGAGACTATGTCACCCCGCCTCGACGACACGCGTACCGAACCCTCGGGGAGCACTCGGACCACCGTTTCGTCGGCCCCCCTGCCCGAGCAGTTCACCCCCGACGTTGACGCCCCGGCGACCGTTGGCCACCTCATTGATGAACTGCCGGAATTGTCCGACCTGCCGGAGATACCTCCTTATGACACGGTAGCACCGGTGGACGCGAGGGCTCTGTCGAAGACCCTCTTCGAACGTCTCGAGGTGCTGGAGGAAGGCACCCACGAGTACGCCTATGTGCGTAACACCCTGGTCGAGCTCAACTTGGCGCTGGTCAAGTTCGCCGCCTCCCGGTTCCGCTCCCGCAGCGAGCCGATGGAGGACATCGTCCAGGTCGGCACCATCGGCCTGATCAAGGCGATCGACCGCTTCGAGGCCGGCCGGGGCGTGGAGTTCCCGACCTTCGCGATGCCGACGATCGTCGGTGAGATCAAGCGCTTCTTCCGCGACACCAGCTGGTCGGTGCGCGTGCCGCGGCGCCTCCAGGAGCTCCGTCTCGACCTGGCAAAGGCCGGCGACGAGCTGGCCCAGCGGCTCGACCGCGCCCCCACCGTCGGCGAGTTGGCCCAGCGGCTGGACATCAGCCCGGCCGAGGTCGTCGAGGGCATGGCCGCGAGCAACGCGTACACCGCGAGCTCGCTGGACGCCCAGCCGGAGGAGGACGACTCCGAGGGCGCGCTCGCGGACCGGATCGGATACGAGGACCACGGGCTCGAAGGCATCGAGTACGTCGAGTCCTTGAAGCCGCTGATCGCCGATCTGCCCGCCCGCGACCGGAAGATCCTCTCCCTGCGCTTCGTGGCCAATATGACGCAGTCGGAGATCGGTGAGGAGCTGGGCATCTCCCAGATGCATGTCTCGCGGCTGCTGTCGCGCACCCTCCGTCGGCTCCGCAAGGGTCTGATGATCGAGGAGTGACGCCTCCGCAGACGGATAAGGGCCCGCCCCCGGATCACCGGGACGGGCCCTTATCCGTGTGTCCCGCGCTTGATCCGTGTGCCCTGCGGCGCCTGTACGGGTTCCTGCCGTGCCGTCAGATCAGGGTGCCCTCGTGCCACACCGCCGAGACCAGGGGCACGCCGGGGCGGTAGGCGAGGTGCACATGGGACGGGGCGTCCAGCAGCGCCAGATCGGCGCGGGCGCCCGGGCTCACCCGGCCCACGTCGGTACGGCGCAGGGCCCGCGCCCCACCGGCCGTGGCGGCCCACACCGCCTCGTCCGGCGTCATCCCCATCTCCCGTACGGCCAGGGCGACGCAGAACGGCATGGAGCTGGTGAAGGACGAGCCCGGGTTGCAGTCCGGGGACAGGGCGACCGTGACGCCCGCGTCGAGCAGCCGGCGCGCGTCCGGATAGGTCGAGCGGGTGGAGAACTCCGCGCCCGGGAGCAGGGTGGCCACCGTCTCCCCCTGGGCCAGCGCGTCGACGTCCCTATCGGTCAGATGGGTGCAGTGGTCGGCCGAGGCGGCGCCCAGCTCGACCGCGAGTTGCACCCCGGGGCCGTAGGACAGCTGGTTGGCGTGGACCCGCGGGATCAGCCCGCGCTCCTTGCCCGCGGTCAGCACGGCGCGGGCCTGGTCGCCGTCGAAGGCGCCCTGCTCGCAGAAGACGTCGATCCAGCGGGCGTGCGGGGCGCAGGCGTCCAGCATCGGGCCGGTGACCAGATCCACGTACGCGGCCGGGTCGTCGGCGAACTCGGGGGCGACGATATGCGCCCCGAGGAAGGTCACCTCGTCGGTGTGGGCACCGGCGATGGTCAGGGCGCGGGCCTCGTCCTGCGAGGTCAGCCCGTAACCGGACTTGATCTCGACGGTCGTGGTGCCCTGGCGGCGCGCCTCGGCCACATAGCGGCCGACGTTGGCGTGCAGCACGTTGTTCGAGGCGGCGCGGGTGGCGGCCACGGTGGTGCGGATTCCGCCCGCGCTGTACGGGCGGCCGGACATCCGGGCGTTGAACTCCTCGGTCCGGTCGCCCGCGAAGACCAGATGGGAGTGGGAGTCCACAAAGCCCGGAATGGCGGCCCGGCCACCGGCGTCGACCCGGTTGTCGGTGGCGGGTGCTTCGCTGGACTCACCGACCCAGGCGATGCGGTCGCCGTCGATGACGACGGCCGCGTCCCGGATCAGACCGAGGGGGCCTTCACCGAGGGAGGGGTCATTGGTGACCAGAGTGGCGATGTCGGTGATGGCCGTCGTGGGCGTCGCGGTCGTCATCGTGGGGGTGCTCTCCTTCGTCGGCCGTGCCGGTAGCGGCCGGATCACGGTCCGTGCAGGGCTTCGATGGCCTCGGCCAGCGCTTGCGGCACACGCGGGACGAGCTGATGGGCGCCGTCCCGTACGACATGGCGGCCGCCGACCACGGTGTGCCGGACATCCGCGCTGGTCGCCGCGAATACGGCGGTCTCCACTCCCAGCCGGGGCGGCGGCCCCGCGGTGCGCACCGAGTCCAGCGCGATCGTGGTGAGGTCGGCGAGCGCCCCCACCTCGATCCGGCCCGCCTCCGCGCCCCAGCCGAGCGCCGCATGACCGTCCACGGTGGCGGCCCGCAGCAGCTGGGCCGCGGTCCAGTGGCCCCGGGCGCGGGTGCGCAGCCGCTCGTCCAGCTCCATGGCGCGGGCCTCCTCCAGGATGTCGATCACGGCATGGCTGTCGCTGCCCAGCGAGAGCGGTGAGCCCGCGCTCTGCAGTTCGACGGCCGGGCCGATCCCGTCGGCGAGGTCACGCTCGGTGGTCGGGCACATACAGACACCGGTGGACGTGTGGCCCAGCAGCCGGATGTCGCCCGGGGTGAGATGGGTGGCGTGCACGGCGGTGGTCCGCGGGCCCAGCACCCCGTGGTCGGCGAGCAGCCGGGTGGGGGTGAAGCCGTGTGCCTCCACACAGGCGTCGTTCTCCGCAGTCTGCTCGGAGAGATGGACGTGCAGGGGCGCCGTGTGCTCGTCGGCCCAGCCGGACACGGTCGCCAGCTGGTCGACGGGGACGGCCCGCACCGAGTGGATCGCCGCGCCGATGCGGGTGTTGCCGTCGGCCTTCAGCCCGGAGACCCGTTCGGCCCAGGCTTCGGCGGTGCCGTCGGAGAAGCGCAACTGGTGCTCGTTGGGCTCGGCCCCGAAACCGGAGGAGAGATAGCAGGTGTCGAGCAGGGTGATCCGGATACCGGCCTCGGCCGCGGCCGCGATCAGGGCCTCCCCCATCGCGTTGGGGTTGCCGTAGCGGGCGCCGCCGGGCGCGTGGTGGAGGTAGTGGAACTCCCCGACGCAGGTGATCCCGGCCATGGCCATCTCGGCGTAGACGGCTCGGGCCAGCTCGAAGTAGCTGTCCGGGGTCAGCCGGTCGGCGACGCCGTACATCACCTCGCGCCAGGTCCAGAAGGAGTCCGGCGCGCCCTTGCGCTGCTGGTCCGCCCGGCCGTTCGCCTCGTCTCCGGTCTCGCCTCCCGTCTCGCCTCCCGTCTCGCCGTCCGCCCTGCTGTCCGCCTGGACGACGCCGCGCAGGGCCCGGTGGAAGGCGTGGCTGTGGGCGTTGGCAAGGCCGGGGAGCGTCAGACCACGGAGGGTGACGGACCCGGCGGGCGGCCGCGGACTCCCGGGCACCACCGCCGTGATCCGCCCATTGGCCGCGGCCACGATCACCACGTCCGACCGCACGCTTCCGTCCACCCAGGCGTGCTCCGCCCAGTACCTCTGCGCCGTCAGTGACACGCCAGGCCCTCCAGTACCTCCGCGAGTGCGGCCACACCGGCGAGGCAATCGTCCTCGCCCGCCGTCTCCGCGGGTGAATGCGAGACGCCGGTGGGGTTCCTTACAAACAGCATGGCCGTCGGAACCGACGCGGACAAAATGCCGGCGTCGTGCCCGGCCCCGGTGGGGAGGATCGGGACGCCGCCGAGCAGGCCCGAGAGCTGGTCACGCAGGTCGTGGGCGAACTCCACGACCGGGGTGAAGGACTCCCGGGTGACCCGGACGTCCACCCCGTCGCGCTGTCCGCGCTCGACCGCGGCGCGCTCGATCTCGCCGACCACGGCGGCCAGGGTCTCCTCGTCGGCCGCGCGCGAGTCCAGCCAGCCGCGGACCAGGCTCGCGATCGCGTTGACCCCGTTGGGCTCGACGCTGACCTTGCCGAAGGTCGCCAGCGCCCCGGCGAGCTTCGCCTTCTTACGGGCGGCGAGGACGGTGTTGGCGTAGGTGAGCATCGGATCGCGGCGGTCCTCGATCCGGGTCGTCCCGGCGTGGTTGGCCTCGCCGTGGAAGTCGAACCGCCAGCGCCCGTGCGGCCAGATCGCGGAGGCGACGCCCACGGGGTCGGTCGTGTCCGCGAGGGCGCGCCCCTGCTCGATGTGGAGCTCGACGAACGCGCCGATGCGGGCCAGCCGCTCCGGGTCGGGGCCGATGGCGTCCGGGTCGTAACCGGCGCGCTCCATCGCCCGGGGGAGGCTCAACCCGTCCGCGTCGCGCAGCTCATGCGCCTGCGCGACGCTGAGCTGCCCGCTCGTCAGCCGGGAGCCGACGCAGGCCAGGCCGAAGCGGGCGCCCTCCTCATCGCCGAAGTTGACGATGGCGAGCGGTTTGGTGGGGCGGGCGCCCCGTGCTCGTAGCTCGTCGAGGGCGGCGAAGGAGGAGACGACGCCCAGCGGGCCGTCGAAGGCGCCGCCGTCGGGGACGGAGTCGAGGTGGGAGCCGGTGACGACGGCCTCTCCCGCAGTGGGGTCACCCAGCCAGGCCCATTGGTTGCCGTTGCGGTCCACTTCGTAGGTGAGGCCGCGGTTCTGGGCTTGCTCCTTGAACCACGTTCTGCAGTCGGCGTCCGCGTCTGTCCAGGCGTAGCGGCGGTAGCCGTTGGTCGTCTTGTCGCGGCCGACCGGCTTCAGGTCCGCCCACATCTCGTGGAAGGAAACGGGTGTGGGCAGTCGTTCCGCAGGGGCGGAACGGGTGGGCACACCCGCACCCGCGGTCGGCGACGGCGCCCCGCCCCCCGCATGGGTTTCCGCAACCGGATGACGATCGCCGCTCACGCTTCGTCCTCGCGCATCGGGATCCGCACGCCTCGTTCCCGCGCTACCTCATCCGCTCGGTCGTAGCCCGCGTCCACGTGGCGGATGACGCCCATGCCGGGGTCGTTCGTCAGGACGCGGCGGATCTTCTCGCCCGCGAGCGCCGTGCCGTCGGCGACCGTGACCTGGCCCGCGTGGATCGAGCGGCCCATGCCGACGCCGCCGCCGTGGTGGATGGAGACCCAGGAGGCGCCCGAGGCGACGTTGACCATGGCGTTGAGCAGCGGCCAGTCGGCGATCGCGTCCGAGCCGTCCAGCATGGCCTCGGTCTCGCGGTACGGGGAGGCCACCGAGCCGCAGTCCAGGTGGTCGCGGCCGATCGCCAGCGGTGCGGCGAGCGTGCCGTCGGCGACCATCTCGTTGAAGCGCTCGCCCGCCTTGTCGCGCTCGCCGTAGCCGAGCCAGCAGATACGGGCGGGCAGCCCCTGGAAGTGGACCCGCTCCTCCGCCATCTTGATCCAGCGGGCCAGCGACTCGTTCTCCGGGAAGAGCTCCAGGATCGCCTTGTCCGTGGCCGCGATGTCCTTCGGGTCGCCGGACAGGGCCGCCCAGCGGAACGGGCCCTTGCCCTCGCAGAAGAGCGGCCGGATGTAGGCGGGGACGAAGCCGGGGAAGGCGAAGGCGCGCTCGAAGCCCGCCAGCTTGGCCTCGCCGCGGATCGAGTTGCCGTAGTCGAAGACCTCGGCACCCGCGTCCATGAAGCCGACCATGGCTTCGACGTGCCGGGCCATGGACTCGCGCGCCCGCTGGGTGAAGTCGGCGGGCTTCTCGGCGGCGTACGAGGCCATCTCGTCGAAGTCCACGCCGACCGGCAGATACGACAGCGGGTCGTGGGCGCTGGTCTGGTCGGTGACGATGTCGATCGGGGCGTTCATCGCGAGGAGCTGCGGGACCAGCTCGGCCGCGTTCCCCAGCACGCCGATCGACAGGGGGCGCCGGGCGTCCCGGGCCTCGGTCGCGAGCTGGAGCGCGTGGTCCAGGCTGTCGGCGCGGACGTCCAGGTAGCGGTGGTCGATACGGCGCTCGATGGCGCGCGGATCGCAGTCGATGCAGATCGCGACGCCGTCGTTCATCGTGACCGCCAGCGGCTGGGCGCCGCCCATGCCGCCGAGGCCCGCGGTGAGGGTGATCGTCCCGGCCAGGGTGCCGCCGAACTTCTTCGCGGCGACCGCGGCGAAGGTCTCGTACGTGCCCTGGAGGATGCCCTGGGTGCCGATGTAGATCCAGGAGCCCGCGGTCATCTGGCCGTACATGGTCAGGCCCAGCGCCTCCAGGCGGCGGAACTCCTCCCAGTTGGCCCAGTCGCCGACCAGGTTGGAGTTGGCGATCAGCACCCGAGGCGCCCACTCGTGGGTCTGCATGACGCCCACGGGGCGGCCCGACTGGACCAGCATCGTCTCGTCCTGCTTCAGCGTGCGCAGGGTGCGGACCATGGCGTCGAAGGAGCGCCAGTCGCGGGCCGCCTTACCGGTGCCGCCGTAGACGACGAGCTTGTCGGGGTGCTCGGCGACCTCCGGATCGAGGTTGTTCTGCAGCATCCGCAGGGCGGCTTCCTGCTGCCACCCCCGGGCGCTGAGCTCTGCACCACGCGGCGCCCGTACGGGTCGCGGTCCTGTCATGGGCCAAGCCTCCCTGTGCCATCAATTGGTTCGACTGCATGGACTGCATCGACTGGATCGAGTTATTCACATCTTGATGCCGATGAATATGACTAGTCAATACCGTGGGGCTCCGCATACGCCCGGGTGGTTCAGTGGCGCGGGCTCCCGTGCTGGTCGCGGCCAACCCGCCCTGGGCCACGGGGTAGCGTCACCAGGTCGTGTCCCCCACGCCCGCCGAGGAGCCCTTCGTGTCCCTCCCCGCCACCCACCGCGAGGTCCGTCTGGCGACCCTGCCCGATGGGGAGCTCACCCCCGGCCACTTCGAGGTCGTCACCGCTCCCGTCCCCACCCCCGGCCCCGGTCAGGTGCTGGTGCGCAACCGGCTGATGAGCATCGCCGCCGTGATGCGCCCGCTCACGCCGGCCGACCCGGACGCCTTCGGCCTCCCCCAGCTGCTGCACAAGGCCGGCGAGGTGATGCGGGGCGCGGCCCTCGGCGAGGTGGTCCGGGCGCCGGGCACGGATCTCGTCCCCGGGACCCTCGTCCGTCACCGCGCGGGCTGGCGCGAGTACGCGGTCCTGAACGCCCCCGAGGTCTCGCCCGTCGACCCCGAGGTGCTGCCGGACCCCGCCGCCCATCTCTCGCAGGGGTTCACCGCCTGGCTGGGGGTGGTGCGCGGGGCCGGGGTGCGGCGCGGCGACACGGTGTTCGTCACCGGCGCGGCGGGCGGAGTGGGCTCCCTGGCCGGGCAGTTCGCCCGGCTGCACGGCGCCGCGCGGGTCATCGGCTCCACCGGCTCCCGGCACAAGGCCGACCGGCTGACGCGGGAGCTGGGCTATGACGCGGTCGTCCTGCGGGGCGCCGGATCGATCGAGGAGCAGCTGCGCGCGGCCGCCCCTGACGGCATCGACGTCCTCTTCGACACCGTCGGCGGCGAACAGCTGCGGGCCGCCTTGGCGCTGGCCCGCCGCAACGCCCGGTTCGCCCTGGTCGGCGCGCTGGCCGCACAGCTCTCCGACGACGCGCTGGCCCCGACCGCGATCAGCACCCTGGCCTTGATCACCCGGAGCATCACCCTGCGCGGCATCAGCGCGGTGGACCACCAGGACGCCATGCCCGCGTACCTGAGCGAGTTCGGCCGGGCGCTGCGCGAGGGCGCGCTCACCTACCCGTACACCCGGCTGACGGGGATCGACCAGGCACCGGGCGCGCTGTGC
>NZ_JAAAYH010000384.1:0-8677 GCF_018035285.1 Streptomyces sp. MK37H
CCGCCGCAGGCGTCACGATCCGCCGGACACCGCCCAGGCCGTCACAGCAGCGACTTCAGGCGGTCGGCCAGCAGGTCCCAGCGCCAGCGCTCCTCCACCCAGGCGCGGCCCCGCTCGCCCATGCGGCGGCGCAGCTCGGCGTCCTCCAGCAGGGTCACGACGCGCTCGGCGCTCTGCTCGGCGGAGTCGCCCCGTACGACCCATCCGGTCTCGCCGTCCAGCACCGCGTCCGGTGCCCCGCCCGAGTCCCCGGCGACGACCGGCAGACCGGTCGCGGACGCCTCCAGATAGACGATGCCGAGGCCCTCGACATCCAGCCCGCCGCGGCGGGTGCGGCAGGGCATGGCGAAGACGTCGCCCGCGCCGTAGTGGGCGGGCAGCTCCTCCCAGGGGACGGGGCCGGTGAACCGCACCGACTCGGCCACGCCCGTGGTCTCCGCGAGGCGGCGCAGATCCTTCGCGTACGGCCCGCCGCCGACGATCAGCAGCACCGCGTCCGGCACCCGCCGGAGGATCCTCGGCATGGCCCGGATCAGCGTGTCCTGCCCCTTGCGCGGCACCAGCCGGGAGACACAGACCACGACGGGCCGCTCGGCCAGGCCCAGCCGGGCCCGGATCTCATCGCCGCCCGAGCCGGGGTGGAAGGTCTTCTCGTCCACACCGGGCGGGAGTTGGACCATCCGGGCGGCGTCCCGGGGGTCGAGCGCGGCGGCGATACGGGAGCGGGTGTACTCACCGAGATAGGTGAGGGTGTCCGTGGCCGCGCCGATCCGCCGCAGCAGCTGCCGTGAGGCGGGCAGCTGGGCCCAGGCGGCCTCGTGGCCGTGCGTCGTGGCCACCAGCCGCCGCGCCCCGGCCGCGCGCAGCGCGGGGGCCATCAGCCCGAGCGGCGCGGCGGCGCCGAACCACACCGAGGTGCAGCCGTGCTCGCGCAGCAGCGCGGTCGCGCGGCGGGTGACGCGCGGGGTGGGCAGCAGCATGGTCGTCCGGTCCCGGACGACCGGGTACGGCTGCTCGGCGTCGAAGCGGGCGGTGGCCTCGGCGCCCTCCCGGCCGCGCTTCCAGGTGGAGGCGTAGACGACGATCCGGTCCGGGTCCAGGCGCAGCGCGATGTTGTGCAGAAACGCCTGGATGCCACCGGGGCGGGGCGGAAAGTCGTTGGTCACGAGCAGGGTCTTGTCCATCCTGGCCGACAGTACCGGGTGCGGCGACGGGCCCGCTCCGCCGCGTCCCGGCCAGGGCCCGGGGCGGTACGGCCCGGGCCCGTCGTCACGTACGGGCCCGGGGCTGAGCGCAGCTCGCTCGCCACATACGCGTCCGAGCGGGGCCTGGGGCGGCGCTCAGCCCAGCGCACTCCCCACGCACGCGTCCGGGCCGGGACCCGGGGCCGCGCTCAGCCCAACGCACTCCCCACGCACGGGCGCGGCGCTCAGCCCAGCTCGCCCGCCACGCACGCGTCCGGGCCGGGACCCGGGGCCGCGCTCAGCCCAACGCACTCCCCACGCACGGGCGCGGCGCTCAGCCCAGCTCGCCCGCCACATACGCGTCCGGGCCAGGACCCGGGGCCGCGCTCAGCCCAACGCACTCCCCACGCACGGGCGCGGCGCTCAGCCCAGCTCGCTCCCCACATACGCGTCCGGGCCAGGACCCGGGGCGACGCTCAGCCCAACGCACGCCCCATGCACGGGCGCGGCGCTCAGCTCAGCTCGGTCGCCACGTACTTCCGCCACCGCGCCGTGAACTCCCGCAGGCTCACCCCGAGCACCTTCCGCAGCGCCGACTCCACCGCGCCCGAGCGCTCGTGCGCCCGGCCCACCTCGCGGTAGAAGTCGACCAGCTTCTTCTCGCCCCACCCGTCGGCGATCAGGCGGCAGGCCAGCCAGCCCTGTTCATAGGCGCGGGAGAGGCGGTCGGGGTCGCTGCCGAAGCGGAAGTCGTCGTCGCGCGGGAGCGCGGTGGGCAGGTGCCCGGCGGTGACGGCGTCGGTGAGTTCGGGGGCGATCTGGCGGGGGGTGCGGCCCGGGGTGCGGTAGCCCACCCAGTCGGCGAAGCCCTCGGAGAGCCAGAGCGGGGTGGTGGCGCTGGTGGCGGTGCGGGTGGCCACATGGGCCGTCTCATGGGTGATCACGACGCGCCGGCCGAAGTCGCCGAGGACCTGGTAGGCCTCGGGGTTGACGATCACACGGTCGGCGGGCGTCTCGTCACCGGCCCCGCCGACCTCGCCCGTGGTGACGGCGGCGATCCCGCGGTAGCCGTCCGCGGAGGCGCCGAGCAGGGCGGCCATGCGGCCCAGGGAGGCGGGGACCTCGACCACGACGCGCCCGGCCCACTCATGGGGCCAGACCTGGCCCAGGACGGGCACCGCCCGGTCCGCGGTGTCGGCGACCGCGCGCAGCACCCGCCGGTCCTGCCCGACGCCGAGAACGAGGCTGTGGGCGCCGCGCACGACGTCGACCGTGCCCTGGTCCCACAGCTGCTCCATACCGCGCTTGCCGTCCACCACACCGTCGTCCGAGGCCACGTACCACTGCCCGCCGCGCCGGGCGAGGGTGAGGTACTGGGCGGAGACGACCGGCGCGGTGTCGTACCCCTTCAGCCGGTACCGGAGTTCGACCTGTGCGGCGAGGCTGCGGCCGCCGACCCGCGCGGGCTCGAAGCCGCCGGTGCGCACCAGGCGGTAGGTCCAGGAGCGCAGCGGTACGGCGGACATCTGCCGGAACACCCGCCGCTGCTCGGCCAGATAGCCGGCCGAGCCGCGGTCGACGGTGGCGAGGAAGGCGTCCGCGTCCCGCTTCCGGACCGCGGCGGCACGCTGGTCCAGCATGCGCTGCACGGCCCGGCCGTCGCGCCCCTCGGGGTCGTCGGGCGGGGGGACGGGTCCGCAGCCGCTCAGCGCGGTCAGGGAGAACGCGCCCACCAGGGGCAGGCACAACAGCGCCCGCCATCCGCCCGATCTCCACCGACCCGCCACGTCTTAGATCGTACGAGCCCGCGCGCCGGCTTCAGACGCGAGTGATGGAAGAGATCGGCAACATGCCCACGGGGTCGTAGCGGACCCGCGCCCCGGGGTAAGGGGCGTGGATCACCTGCCCGTTGCCCGCGTACATGGCCACATGGCTGGCGTCGGAGCGGTAGACCACCAGATCGCCGGGGCGGGCCTGGGACAGCGGCACCGACTGCCCGGCGTGCGCCTGGGCCTGTGAGGTGCGCGGAATGGCCACCCCGGCGTGGGAGTAGGCCCATTGCATGAGCCCGGAGCAGTCGAAGGCGGTGGGACCGGCCTGGCCCCATGCGTACGGCAGCCCCAGGGCCGCCCGTGCCGCGCCGAACGCCGTGGCGGCCCGCCCCGAGGACGGTACGGCGTGCGGCCCGCCGGTAAGGCCCCCAGGGAGCTCCTCGGAGCCGTAACCGGAATCGGAACCGGAATCGGAAGGGGAACGGCCGCCGGGAAGGGCGCCCGGCACCAGCCCGGCGAGGGCACCGTGCTCCCGTCCGCCCGCCCGCGAGGCGCGGCGTGCGTAGCTCTCCCACTCCCCCGGCGGCAGCGCGTTCACCAGCCGCCGTGCCGTGGCCAGCCGGCGCTGGACCGCCCGCTTGTGGCGGGCCACCTCCTTACGGCTGTGCTCCAGCTTCACCAGCTTGGCCGCGGCCTCCGCGCGCTCCTGCCGCAGCGTCCGCTGGGCGCTCTGGAACACCCGCAGCTGCGCGGTCTGACGGCTGGTGATCCGGTCCAGGGTGGCGGCCCGGTCGAGATACTGGGCCGGGTCCCCGGACAGCAGCAGGGCGAGGCCCGGGTCGATCCCTCCGGTGCGGTACTGCCCGCCCGCGAGGGCGCCGAGCGCCGTCCGCATCCGGTTGACCCGCCCCTGGCCGCGGGCGACCCGGTCCTGGACCCGGCCGACCTGACGGCGCAGGGCCTGGGCGCGGGTCTCCGCCGCGTTGTAGCGCTCGGTGGCCCGCTCGGCCTGGGCGTAGAGCGTGGCGATCCGGTCGCCGGCGGACCGGGCGGACGGACGGCCCGCCGGGTCGTGCGGCTCGGCACCGGCCGGCACGGCGGACAGCGCGGCGGCGGAGGCCACCGCGGCCGCCGAGGCGGCGGTCCAGACGGTGACCCGGCCGGACCGGGGTTTCGCGACGCGGCGACAGAACGCCATGGGAAGCCGCACTCCCTTCCGCAGTGTCGGGCTGAGAACTGCGGGCAGACAGTAGCCGTGGCGCTACCCACGGTCCAACGGCCGTGAGGCGCGGGCACACTGACGCCCCGCCGACTGACGCAGGTCACCGGCGGGGCGGGGGATCAGCGAGGGCGCTGGAGATTCGCCCGAAAGGATGGCAGTTGAGGCGGTTTGAAACCTGGTTCGCAGGACTTCCGGATCAGACCCGGACGCCGAACTGGAACGGCATGTTGTCCATCGACTCGTAGCGCACACCGGCACCGGGCTTGGGCGCGTGCAGCACCTGGCCGTTGCCCGCGTAGAGACCTATGTGGTGCAGGTCGCCGTAGAAGAGCACCAGGTCGCCCGGCTTGAGCTCACCGCGGCTGATGCGGGTGCCGGCGTTCGCCTGATCCTGGGAGATGCGCGGCAGCTGCACCCCGGCCTGCTGGTAGGCCCAGCCGGTGAGTCCGGAGCAGTCGAAGGAGGACGGACCGGTCGCGCCCCAGACGTACGGGAGGCCGATCTTCGTCTTGGCGGCGGCCAGCGCGGCGGCGGCACGCCCCGACTCGGGCACCTCGTTGCCGAGGTCGACTCGCTCGCTGGAGCGGTTGGCGCGCTCGGCGTCCTGGGCCGCCAGCTTGGCGCGCTCCTTGGCGGTCAGGGTATTGAGGAGGTTCCGGGCCTTGGACAGCTTGCCCTGGATCTCGTCCTTCTTCTTGCCGAGCGCCTTACGGGTGTCGGCAAGGTCCTGCAGCTTGGTGGACGCCTCCTCGCGCTGCTGCTTGAGGGTGCGCTGCTTGTCGGCGATCTTCCGCAGGGACTCGGCCTGCTTGCCGCTCAGCTGGCTGAGGGTGGACGCCTTCTCGAGGTAGGTGTCCGGGTCGGAGGAGAGGAGCAGCTGCACCGAGGGGTCGATCCCGCCGGAGCGGTACTGGGCGGTGGCCATCGAACCCAGGCCGTTGCGCAGCTTGTTCAGGTCCTCCTGACCGCGCGCCACCTTGTCCTGGAGATCGCCGACCTGCTTCTCCAGCTTCTCCTGCTTCTCCTTGGCGCCGTTGTACTTCTCGGTCGCCTGCTCCGCCTCTTCGTAGAGCTTGTCGACCTGCTCCTTGACGTCCTTCTTGTCCTGCTTCGGAGCGGCCTGGGCGGCCTGGGAAGTGAGAGCGACGGCGGCGGCCGCGGTCGCGGTGAGGACGGTTACCCGAGTGCGGCTCGGCTGCTTGGGTCGACGGTGGGACGCCACGAAGGCGAGCTCCTTCTTCCTCCAGCCGCCTACCGGGAGTTGGGGGGTTGTGAGGCCCCGGCTCCGCGACAGGGCGCGGACTCGGCGGTACCTCCGCTGTCACCCCGGATGGGTGATCAACCGCGCGAAGGTTCGAGCTGACCATAGTGACCCCGCCGTGATCCGTTCAAATCCCGACGGCAAAAAAGTCGGTCCACGGGCGCATCTTTTACAAATATCGTACAGGCAGTGATGGCCGATGACGCTCCGCTGACACCACAAGTGCCCCGGGTCAGACTTGTGAAGTCATTCGAAGTGATTCGGGCACTTCGGCCGTGGAATGGAGAAACGGGGCAACCGGGGCACGGGGACGGGCGATTCGGGCTACGTCGGCTCAGGAACGGGCAAGTCGCTTCAGCAGCAACGCCGATGCCACGGGGCGCGCTCCGGCGCGTGCCACCCCGTCGGCCACCTCGCGGTCGGTGGACACCACCACCACCGGACGGCCCGGCGGCTCGGCCCGCACCAGCTGCCGGATCAACTCGTCGGCCGTCACACCCGGCTTGCTGAACAGCACCCGCACCCCGCGCGGCGGCGCGAGCAGCACCGGAGCGGCCAGCTCCGCCCCGTCGAAGACACAGGTCATCTCCGCGCCCGTCTGGGCCGCGAGCACCGCCAGACCGCCCAGCAGCCGCAGCCGCTGCTTCTCCAGCGGCATCGTGGGATAGCCGGTCTTGGTGACGTTGTAGCCGTCCACCACCAGATGCGCCTGGGGCAGCGCGAGCAGCTGGTCCAGCAGCGCCGGGTCCATCTCCGACAGCGCCCTGGTCGCTATGTCCTTCGGCGTCATCTTCCCCGGCTCCACGGCGTCCACCGTGTCCGCCGGGCGCATCGACGCGGGCGGCAGGGCCAGTTCGCGCCGCAGCCCCTGCGCCGCGTCCAGCACCGTGTCCAGCAGCAGCCGCAGCCGCATGTCCTCCACGCTGCGCCCCTCGCGCACCGCCCGCCGGCTGGCCTCCAGCGCCGACTCCGCCTCCGCGAGCCGGGCCCGCAGCCGCCGTGCCTCGCTGTCCGCGGTGGCCTGACGGGCCGCCGCCTCCGACCGTACGGACTCCAGCTCCGCCTCGATCTTGCGCAGCGCGGCCGCGCCCCGCTTCACATCGCTCTGCGCGCTGCGCAGCTTGCGCTGGAGCACGTCGTTCTCCTTACGGGCCGACTCCAGCTCGGTGCGCGTCCGCTCCGTCTCGTGCCGGGTGGCCGCCTTGGCCTCGGCGAGCTCGTCACGCAGCCGCTGGAGCTCGCGCGCCGCCTCCTCACCGGCCCGTTCGGCGGAGGCCCGCTGGGCCTCCTCGCCCGCAGCCTCGACCAGCTTGACCCAGCCCACCGGGCGCAGCACATACGCCACCGCCGCGACATCCACCGGATCGGCCGCGGCGGGCGGCGAACCGCCCTCGATCGCCTCGGCCAGCTCCCGCTGGGTCTCCCGCAGCCGTCCCGCGATCCGCTGCCGGAAGACGGGGTCGCTCTCCACCGCGGCGGCCATCGCGTTGCCCGCGAACTTGGCGCGGCGGGTCGGGGTGAAACGGGCGTACTGCCGCAGCTGGGTGGGCAGCTCGGTGACCGTCAGACCGCCGAAGGCATCCGCGACCAGCGCCACCACGCGCCGTCGCACCCCCTCCGGCAGGGGGCGGTCCAGCGCCTCGGGGACGCCCTCGGCGTCACCGGCCGCCCCGGGGTCACCGGTCCGCTCCACCACCTGTCACCGCTCCGTTCTCAGGCGCTCTGGCCGGTGCTCGGACGATCCACGAGTTCGACCTGGTCGACCGCGTTGCACCAGCGACAACGCACTGACTCAATGGTCTCACTGAGCACCTCGCGTTCCTCGACTCTGGGTTCCCCCGCCAAGTCGAGATGCACATACTCCACGGCTCTGGTCGAGCGGGTCACATCGAACCGGGTGAGATTGCCGCACAATGTGCAACGCCAGCGGGTCTGGGCGGTCGGCAGGGGCACGGCCATGGTTGCGGGTCCTCGCTTCTCGGCTCGTCGGCGGCGTCCTGTAACCCTACGGCCTGAGCCCTGGCCCGTGCCGGGCCCGTCCATCCCCACGGCCCGGCGGAGCGCGGCGAGGCGCTCTGTGGAGGTTGCGCCCGGTACGGAATGATCTGCCCATGATCGAGACGTCGTCGGGGCGGCACCGCCCCTGGATGGCGGGGCCCGGCCGCCCCTGGATGACGTACGGCCTGATCGCCAGCTGCTGCCTGATCTTCGTCCTCGGACCGGCCTCGGGGCTCAACCCCGGCTATGGCTCGGGCGGGCGGCTGGTGGAGGCCCAGTCCGCGTATTTCGAGCGCTGGGGGGTGGTGCCCACCGCCCTGTGGAGCGGCGACCCCGATCAGCCGCTCGCCCCGCTGACCGCGCTGTTCGTGCACGGCAACTGGCTGCATCTGCTCGGCAACATGCTGTTCCTCTATGTCTTCGGGGCGATGACCGAGGAGCGGATGGGCCGTTTCCAGTTCGCCGTCTTCTACCTCGCCACCGGCTATCTGGCGCTCCTCGGGTACGCCGCCGCGCACGCCGACTCGGCCCAGTCCCTGGTGGGCGCCTCCGGGGCCATCTCCGGGGTGCTCGGGGCCTTTCTGTGGCTGTTTCCCCGTGCCCGGGTGACCAGCCTCTTCCCGTTCCTGCTCTTCCTCCCGCTGCGCTTTCCGGCCTGGGCGGTGCTGATCTTCTGGGTGGCCCTCCAATGGGTGGCCGCCCGGCAGGCCGACGACCGCCCCGGCGTCGCCTATCTCGCCCATCTGGTGGGCTTCACGCTCGGCTTTCTCTACGCGTGGGCCCGGTTCGGGCGGACGGCTAGAGTGGGCGGCGCAGCCAGGCCCAGTGAGGGAGAAAGCCAGCCGTGATCACTTCGATCGTGCTCATCAAGACCAACGTGGACCAGATCCCGGAGACCGCCGAGAAGATCGCCGCGCTGGAGGGTGTGAGCGAGGTCTACTCGGTCACCGGCGCGCACGATCTGATCGCGATGGTGCGGGTGGCTCGGCACGACGACCTCGCGGACATCATCACGGGCCAGATCAGCAAGCTGCCGGGGGTCGCCTCGACCGAGACCCACATCGCCTTCCGGACGTACTCGCAGCACGACCTGGAGGCGGCGTTCGCGATCGGCCTGGACGGCTAGAGGGTGTCCGGCGGCTCTTGACGCCTGCGGCGGGCTGCTCCCCTCCCCGCCCCTTCCCGCAACTGGGGCTCCGCCCCAGACCCCGGCCGGACGCCCCGGACACACGCGGGCCCC
>NZ_JAAAYH010000385.1:0-8674 GCF_018035285.1 Streptomyces sp. MK37H
TGGCGGACCGGGTGGTGGTGCTGGCTCCGGAGCCGGGCCGGGTGCGGGCGGACCTGCCCGTGGCGCTGCCCGCCGAACGCGACCAGATCGCCACCCGGGGACTGCCGGAGTTCATCGCGCTGCGGACGGAGGTGGGGCGCGCGGTACGCCAGGGCCCGGCCGCGCCCCCACCTCCTCGCGCCTAACGCAACGTCAGCCAGTCCACGGCGGCCACCCGGTGGCCGCCCGTGGCGACGAGATAGACATCATGGGAGCCGGTCACCGTACGGGGGAGACGCACCGAACGCTCCCGCCACTCGTCCGTGCCGCCGGTCCCGCGCACCGGAAGCGTGGCCGCCACCGGTCCGTTCGCGGAGTCGAGGCGCAGTCGCAGGACGCAGTCCCCGCAGCCGCCGGACGCCAGCCGCACCGTCAGCGTGTCCGCGCCCGCGCCGAACCGCACGCCCCGGAAGCCGATCGCGTCCCCCGTTCCGAGGACCGAGGTGGCCGCCTCGCCACGCTCGACGCCCCGGACCACCTCGGCGCGCTCCGCCTGCAGGGTGGCGGCCGCGTCGGGACCGTCGGCGTAGAGCCGGATCTCGTTCACCGCCCACGGGTTCTCGCCCGGCCGCGTCAGCTCGATCCGCAGATAGCGGGCGGTGCGCTGCTCGAAGACCGCGTCCTGGGTGAAGGAGCGGCCGCTGACCCGGGCCACCGGCGTCCCCCAGTGCTCACCGTCCCGGCTGACCGAGACGGTGAAGCCATAGGGGTGTCCGGTGGCGTCCAGCCCCGCGTCGATCGCGAGTCGGCCGAAAGTCTTCGCGGTGCCCAGATCCACGGTGAGCGACTGACCGGCGGCCTGGGGAGCGTCGCCCTTCCACTGGGTGGTCTGCACCCCGTCCACGGCGGCCGAGGCATCGGCGCCACCCGAGGCGGTCGCCTTCCACCCGTCGTTGCGGACCCGGGTCTCACAGCCCGCCAGCCGACAGCCGGATGACCAGATGGGCTCGCCGTACTCGTACGCGCCCTGGTCCGGCCCGTCGCCCCGGACCTCGCCGGTCACTCCGTCGACCTTCTCGCCCGCGTCGATGGCGGGGGAGTCCGCGCGCGGCCAGAGTTCGCCGTTGCGCGCGTCGGTGTAGCGCGGATCGGTGGGCGGCAGCAGGTTGCTCCGTACGACGGGGGCGGGGTCGCCGGGGCCGGAGATCTCCATCGGGGTGAGCGCCACGTCGTTGCTGACGTACGTCCCGGTGGCGTCGGTGGCGCCGCTCAGCCGGACGGCGGCGGTGGAAATCCCCGCGCCGTACGAGGAGTTGTGGTCGCGGTTGCCGAGGCTGACACTGCTGTGGCCGTTGAAGAAGGTGCTGCGGGTGCCGGTGTTGTACGCCACGTTGTGGTGCAGCAGGAAGTTGCCGGAGGAGTTGTCGATGTAGTAGCCCACCTGGCCGTCCGCGTCGTGCACGGTGTTGTGGTCCACGCTGGTGCCCTTGGCGTCCAGGTTGCAGCACACATAGAACGGGCTGCCGTCACGTGAGGTGCGCATCGCCTCGGAGAGGTCGTTGTAGGCGATCCGGTTGTCGTGGAAGGGCACACCGTTCAGCTGCCAGGCGGTGTCGATGCTCGCCCGGCCGGTGCGGCGGACGGTGTTGTGGGTGACGGTCTGGCCGCTGCCGTTGACCTCGATACCGGGGGTGTAGCTGCCCATCCAGCCCACGTCGTGGATGTAGTTGCCGGTGACGGTGTTGCCGCTGCCGCGCAGCAGCACACCCGTGCCCGCGGAGTAGCCGATGTCGCTGTCGCGCAGGGTGTTGCCCTGGCCGAGGATCTGGACACCGGAGTTCAGTACTCGCGAGGCGACGATGTGGCCCTCGCCCGGCGGGATGGCCAACTCGTCGTCGCGTGGCATGGGGAGCGTGGAGAACTCCGAGATGTAGCGGGCCCGGACCCCCTCGACCAGCACACCGGTGCTGTCCGCGCCGGTGCGCAGCGAGGTGCCCCACAGATCGAGACCGCGCACGGTGACATGCGAGCTGCGCGAGAGGTCCACGCCCCAGCTCTCGTACTTCGCGGTCACGGTGTGGCCCGCGACACCGCCCTTGGGCGGGACCAGATAGAGGCGGCCCGCGTCCTTGTCGTAGTACCACTCACCGGGCTGGTCGAGCGTGGCCTTGGCACCGACCAGGTAGTAGTTGCGGTAGTTCTGGTCGCCCATGCACAGAGGGGTGCAGCGGTAGTTGCCGCCCTTGAAATCGAGGGCGCCGTCCGACGTGGCGGTCACGGTGCCAGTCTGCTGGCTCCATGGATTGGAACCGGCCCACAGATGGACGGTGGCGCCGGTGAAGTCGCCGTCCGGCAGATCCGGGTCGTCGATGTGCTGATCGGTGGAGGAGCGCTCGGCCACCGCCCAGGACGGATTGAGCGGATCGGAGCCCGAGTTGGGCCAGCGGCCCTCCATGGCGCGCTCGCCGTCCAGGAACAGCGCGTTCTCGCCGCGGTCGAGCGGGAGGTCCACATCGGCGGCCACCAGACCGCCGCCCACGTCCTTCCACCCGGTCACCGCCCGCGTCCCGTCGACGGTGACCGGCCCGTCCCCGTACGCCGCCAGGGTGACCGGGGCGTCGGCGCGGCCCGAGGGCGGGGCGACCCGCTCGCGGTAGTTCCCCCGGTGGATCAGACAGGTGTCCCCGGGCCCGACCTGCTCGGTGCAGCGGCCGATGGTGCGGAACGGATGGCGCGAGCTGCCGCTGTCGTGGTCGGCGCCCCAGGTGGCGATGTGATACGTACGCCCCTGGTGCCGTCCTTCGGCCGATGCGGCGCCCGGCAGCGCGGTCAGGACCGCCGCTGCCGCGGCGACCACGGATATGCGCCTGAGCGCGGGTCTCATCTACAGCCTCCCCGGTTGAGATTCGACCGCAACGTAGGAGAAACATCGGATGAGGTCAACGGCTGGAGAGGGAATGGCCGGAGGAGTACCCCGAGACTAGGGGATATTTGCGGGCGTAGCGGCCCCTATCCCCATCGAGGGATTCAATGACAGATCCGATGTCTCCATGTTCGATGGAACCCCGGAGACGTGCCCAGGCTGTCAGCCGTCCTCGGGGAGGTACGGGCCGGCGAGCGTGACGCCGGCCCGTTCCAGGGCGTGGGCCAGCTCATCGCCCGGCGGCTGCTCGCTGACCAGTACGTCGATGTGGCTGAGCGGGCAGATCAGGGCCAGTGCCCGGCGCTCGAACTTGGCCGAGTCCGCCAGCACCACGACCCGCGACGCGGAGTCCATCATCTCCTGGATCATCTGGGCCTCCGGGATGTTGGACACCGACAGTCCCGAGGCGCTGACCCCGCCCACCGCGATGAGGGCGGTGTCCGCGCTCACCCCGGCGGTGTCGGGGAAGCGGATCGGACCGATGGTGACCAGTGCGGTGGTCCGGCAGCCGCCGCCGAGGACGAACAGATCGCGCAGGGCCTGAACCGGGACCATCCCCGGCACCCGCAGATTGTTGGTGACGATCGTCAGCCCCCGGTGGCCGCCGAGCGCGGCCACCGCCGAGAGCACCGTGGTGCCGCCGTTGACGAGCAGCGTCTCGTTGTCCCGCACCAGACGGGCGGCGGCGGCCCCGATGGCCTCCTTGGCCTCCCGGCGCTCGTTCATCCGGTCCGTCACCGGGCTGTCCGCCGTGGCCAGTTCACCCCCGGGCACGGCCCCGCCGTGGGTGCGCGCCACCAGGCCGCGCGCCGCCAGATGGTCCAGATCCCGCCGTACGGTGTCGACCGAGACGGCGAACTCCTTCGCCAGCTCCGCGATGGTGGCCTGGCCGCGCTGCTGGATGAAGGCGGTGAGGTCGGCGCGGCGGCGCGCGGGCAGGTTCGCCGCCCGGGTGCCCTCTGCTGACGTCATCGTGTGGTCCCCCTTCTCGACGCTGCGTAACACCGCAGACTCTTGCACCTTACCGCAAGAAGCCGCAGCAAGACCCTTGACCGGGTGGTGCTGCCACCCATAGCTTGCAGCAAAGAGCCGCATAAACCAGCGCAGCTTTGTACGCCTTTCTGCGCGTCAATGGAGTCGCCGTGGAGCCGCACCACCCACCCATACGCCCTGAGCCACCCTGGACCCGCCGCCGGGCCGTCGCCACCGCCGCCATCGCCCTCGGCGGCCTCGCCGCCACCCCCGCGCTCACCGCCTGCGGGGGCGATGAGCCCGGCCGGAGCGTCGGCGGAGGCGGTGGCCGCAGAAGAGAACTCACCTTCGCCTGCGCGGCGTTCACCGGCGGCGCGGCCGGTATGCAGTCGTTCGCCGACCGCTACAACGCCACCCAGACCCGCTATCGGGTCACCGTGCGCAATCTGCCGCCGCCCAGCTCCAGCACCGAATGCCATCAGCAGCTCACCCAGCTGCTGGCGCGCAAGGACGGCACGGTCGATGTCTTCGCCCAGGACGTGGTGTGGATCGCCGAACTGGCCGAGGCGGGCTGGGTGCACCCGCTGGACAGCGACGTCTCCGCGGCGCTGCGGCGCTCCTTCTTCCCCGGCCTGGTCGAGGCGTGCACCTATCGGGGCCGCCTCGTCGCCCTGCCCTGGTACGTGGACGCGGGCGGCCTCTACTACCGCACCGACCTGATGCGGGCGCTCGGCCGCAAGCCGCCGACCGAGTGGCACGAACTGGCCGACCTCGCGGCCGAGATGCGGCACCGCCGGGTGCCCATGGGCTATCTGTGGCAGGCCAAGCAGGCCGAGATCCTCCTGTGCGACCTGGTCGAGTTCATCGCCTCCAACCGCGGCCACATCATCGACCCCTCGGGCGCGGTCCGCGTGGACAGTCCCGCATGCGTCGAGGCCGTCCAGTTCATGCGCGACCTGGTGTACCGCTACAAGGTCAGCCCGTCGGAGGTGTTCTCGTGGGACGAGGAGCCCAGCCGCCGCCCCTTCACCGCGGGCCGGGTCGGGATGATGCGGCACTGGAGCTATGTCTACGGCGTCTCCCAGAACCCGGACCAGTCCAAGGTCGTCGGCAAGGTCGACGTCGCCCCGCTGCCCAGTTTCCCCGGCGGCACGTCCTCCTCCTGCCTCGGTGGCTATCAGCTCGGTGTCGCGGCAGGCTCCCGCAACAAGGAAGGTGCCATGGACTTCCTGCACTGGCTCGCCGGCACCGAGGCACAGCTCGCCTTCGCGCTCGACTTCGGCAACGCCCCCTCCCGCGCCTCGGTCTACGACGAGAAGACGCTGGCCAAGGGCCAGCCCGCGATGGTCAAGCTGAAGGAGGCGTTCGGCAACGGCGTGCCCCGCCCCGTCACCCCGCACTACTCCCGGGTCAGTCTCGCCCTTCAGTCCGCGGTCTCCCGCGCCCTGGTCTACGGCGATGTGCGCGGCACCCTCCGCTCCGCCCGGCGCGACCTGGAGGCGATCGTCTGATGGGCCACCTCGCCTTCTTCCACAGAACGCCCGGACACCCCCCGCTGCGCGGCAAGCACCGCGCACCCTCCCTGGAGCAGCCGCGGCTCACGCCCGGCGAGGGCGCCCCGCGCCGCCGCGTACCCAGGCGCGAGTCCTCGTCCGCGGGCCCGCGCCTGGTGGGCATCGTGCTGGTGGCCCCCGCGCTCGCCGCCGTCCTCGCCGTCTCCCTCTACCCGGTGCTGCGCACCCTGTGGCTGTCCCTGCACGACGCGGGGTTCTCCACCGGATCGCACTTCACCGGCACCGCCAATCTGTCCCGGCTGCTCGGCGACGACCTGTTCTGGAACGCCTGGTGGCGCACCGTGGCCTTCGCCTTCGGCACCACGCTCGTGGAGACCGCGCTCGGCATCGGCTTCGCCCTCGTGCTGCACCAGTCCTTCCGTGGCCGCGGCTGGGCCCGTGCCGCCGTGCTCATCCCGTGGGCCATCCCCACCGTCGTCACCTCGCGCATGTTCGGCTGGATCTTCGACGGGCAGTCCGGCGTCGCCAACTACCTGCTGACCCGCCTGCATCTGACCGACGGCTACATCAACTTCCTTGGCGATCCGCACACCGCGCTGCCCACCATCGGACTCGCCGACGTCTGGAAGACCACCCCGTTCATGGCGCTGCTGGTGCTCGCCGCGCTCCAGACCGTACCGAGGGAGCTGGGTGAGTCCGCGAAGATCGACGGCGCCTCGCCCTGGTGCACCTTCCGCTGTGTCACCCTGCCGGTGATCGCGCCCGCCCTGCTGATCGCCGCGCTCATCCGCGTCCTCGACGCCTTCCGGGTCTTCGACCTGCCGTACGTCCTCACCGGCGGCGGCCCCGCGGACTCCACCGAGACGCTGTCCACATTCGGCTACAAGACCCTCTTCTCCGGCCTCGAACTGGGCTACGGCTCGATGATCGCCACCGCCGCCTTCGTCACCGAAGTGCTCATCGCCGCGGGCTTCGCCTACTACCTGAGCCGGCGCTACCGCGCCCTGGAGGGCTGAGCCATGACCGCCATTCCCGCGCCCGTCCCCGCCGCGCCCGCCGCCATCCGGGCCCGCCGCCGGGCCCTGACCCGCCGGGTGCTGTTCCGGGTCGCCGTCGGCGCCGTCGTGCTCTGGTCCGTCGCCCCGTTCCTGTGGCAGCTCAGCACCTCCTTCCAGCGGGACCGCGATCTGTCCTCGGTGACCCCGCACTGGCTGCCCATCCCGGGCACGCTGGAGCACTACCGGGCCGTCTTCACCGACTACGAGTTCAGCAAGTACCTCGTCAACAGCGTCATCGTCACGGTGACCGCGACCGCCATCGGACTGGTGCTGGCGGCGCTGGCCACCTATGCGCTGGCCCGGCTGCCGGTGCCCGGCAAGGGCGTGGTGCTCGCCGTGGTCCTCGGCCTGTCGATGTTCCCGCAGATCTCGATCGTCGTCCCGCTCTATCTCGTGCTCAACACCCTCGGACTGCTCGACACCTATACGGGGCTGTCCAGTTCGTACGTCGGGCTGGCCCTGCCGCTGATGATCTTCGTGCTGTACGCCCACTTCCGGTCCCTGCCCACCCAGCTGGACGAGGCCGCCGCCATCGACGGGGCGGGGCTGCTGCGCACCCTGCGCAGTGTGATCCTGCCGCTCGCGCTGCCCGGGATCGCGGCCGCCGGAATGCTCGGCTTCATCACCAACTGGAACGAGTTCATGCTCGCGCTGGCCTTCACCTCCTCGCCCGAGCACCAGACGGTGCCGGTCGGCATCGCGGGCTTCCAATCCCAGTACTTCGTCCCCTGGGGCGACATGGCCGCCGCGTCCGTCGTGGTCACCCTGCCGCTGGTGCTGATCGTCATGCTCTTCCAGCGCCGCATCGTCGCGGGCATCACCTCCGGGGCGGTGAAGGAGTGACCGGGCGGGCCACCGCGCGGCCGCTGCGGGCGGTCAGCCGTGACGAGGTCTGGGCGGACCGGTACCGCGCCCTCGCCGCGCGGGTCCGCGCCCGGGCCCGTACAGCCGCACCGGTTCTCGCCGGATTCAGCGCCTGCGTCGACCACGTCTACCGGATGGACCCCGCCCGGATCGCCGCACTCGTCGACTGGACGGGCTCGGCCGGACCGGCGGGCCGGGTGGCAGCCGAGGTCCACCGGCGGATCCGCCAGGGCCACGGCGGTGAGATCGCCGAGCTGTGGCCGGGCGGCACCGACTGGGTGAGCGCGCTGCTCGGCGCGCCCGACCAGGTGCAACTCGGCGGCAGCGGCCCCCAAGCGTCCTGGGCGCTGGCCGTGCTCGGCGCGCCCAGCGTCGTTCCGCTGGCCGACCGTGGCGCCGAGCAGCTGGCGGTGCTCCACCCCGAGGTGCGGCTGTGCACCGCCACCGGCACCGTCGCGGCCGGGCGGCTGGCCGAAGCCGCCGCGCCCATGGGCCGGGCAGCGGACGGCGCGTACGGTCCCGGTGGTCCCGATGGTCCCGGTGGTCTGGGCGGTCCCGGTGGTCGGGACGAAGCGGGCGGTCCCGGCGGTCCCGGCCGTCCCGGCGCGGCCAAACAGCCGCACAGCGTCCTGGAGTTCGCCGCGGGCACCCCCGTGCCCGGACTGCCGGACGGGCTGCCCCGCTCCTCCCGGATCATCCTGCGGTTCGTGGACGACGGGATCGAGCGCGACGAGTGGTTCGCCGCGCGCTCCGGCGAACTGGCCCGCACCGCCGCGGCGGGCCTGCTGTCCGGCATGAACGGGCTGCCCGAGGACGGCACCGGGCCCGCCGACCGGGCCTGGCTCACCGAGGTCGTCCGCACCTGGCGGGACGCCGGACTGCCGCTGCTCCACCTCGAACTCGCCGAGTTCGCCACCGTCCGTGCCCTGCGCGCGGGATGCGACGAGTACGCCCCGCTGGCCGACTCCGTCGGCATGAGCCTGTCCGAACTCGCCGCGCTCGCCGGGCCCTCGGCCCGCGCCTCACCCGTCACCGCCGCGGCCCGATTCGCCACCGCTTACCACCTGGAGCGGGTCTGTGTGCACGCCGACGGCTGGGTGCTCGCCGTCCACCGCGGCGACCCCACCGAGCAGCGGACCGCGCTGATGACCGGCGGTCTGCTGGCCGCCGCGCGGGCCGCCCACGGCGAGCCCACCGCCGACCTCGAACCGCCGGCCGCGGCCGGCTACACCGAGGACCGCCCGGCCGACGGCCCGCTCGGGGACGGACTGCGGGCGGACTGCGTGCCCGCGCCCCATCTCCGCCGGCCCGCGGCCACCATCGGCCTCGGCGACACCTTCGTGGGCGGGCTGCTGCTCGCACGC
>NZ_JAAAYH010000386.1:0-8661 GCF_018035285.1 Streptomyces sp. MK37H
GCCTGCTTGGCGGGCTACTGGGTTCGGGGTCGGCCTGTGGGAGGGGCGGGTGCCGCCTCTCGTCTCCGCCGCGACGGCGGGACGTCTGACGGCGGAGTCCGGCGGTGCGAACCGCCTGCTCGGCGGGCCACCGGGTCTGGGGTCTGTCCATGGGAGGGGCGGGCCCCGCCCCCACTCCCCGCCGCGATGGCGAGACGCCCGACGGCGGAGTTCGGCGGTGCCGAACCAACCGCATGGGCGGGCAACCCCAGCCCAGGACGGGGTTCACCAAGCCCGGGGGCGAGCCCAGAACCGGCGAACCCCGGCCAACCCAAGCGGCAGCGCTACCGCTGCAGCGCTTCCTTGATCGTTCGCATGACCTCCGTCAGCGGTGCGTCCGTCCGCGCCACCATCACCACCACCTCGTCCTCCTCCGACGCCGAGACCGCCGCCGCGGGGCGACCGCCGGCCACGGCGGGGCGCCCCCCGATGCCGCTCCCGAACGTTTCGCGGACGATCGCGAAGGCGTGGTCCAGCTGGGACTCCACATCGCCCTGGCCGCCCGCCCGCAGCCAGCGCCGCAGCACATGGTTGTGGGCCGTGACCACGGCCGACGCGGCGACCTCGGCCAGCAGCGGATCGTCGTCGCCGTCGTGGTGGGCGCCCTCGTCGAAGTGGCCCAGCAGATAGCGGGTGAACAGCCGCTCGTAACGGGCCACCGAGGCGATCTCCCGCTCCCGCAGCGCCGGTACCTCGCGGGTCAGCCGGTAGCGCTCCACGGAGACGGCCGGCGAGGCCGCGTACATCCGCATGACCTCCTTGATCCCGCGGCACACGGTGTCCAGGGGGTTCTCATGCGGAGGCGCCGCGTCCAGCACCGCCGCCGCCCGCACCAGCGTGTCGTCGTGGTCCGGGAAGATCGCCTCTTCCTTGGAGCGGAAGTGCCGGAAGAAGGTGCGCCGGGCCACCCCCGCCCTGGCCGCGATCTCGTCGACGGTCGTCGCCTCGTACCCCTGCGTCGCGAACAACTCCATCGCCGCGGCCGCGAGTTTGCGGCGCATGGACAGACGCTGAGCCGCGGCGCGGCGGCTTCCCGCGCTCTCACCGCCACCGGATGAGGGGGTTCGCTTCGCACGCTCCGTACGCGTGGCCTTCACGGGCTGGGACATGTGGGGAACGTAACACGCTTGTGAGTGCCGGTGCGGGGGCAGACCGACGGAAGGCTCCAGCAGCCCGCCCCACCGGGAACCGGAGTCAGACGGTCCGCCCCACCCGGAGGCGTACTCAGGCTTTGGCATACTCGCGGAAGCCGCGCCCGGTCTTGCGCCCGAGGCAACCGGCGGCCACCAGATGCTCCAGCAGCGGCGCCGGCGCCAGGCCCGGCTCGCGGAACTCCCGGTGCAGCACCTGCTCGATGGCCAGCGACACATCGAGCCCCACGACGTCGAGCAGTTCGAAGGGGCCCATCGGATAGCCGCCGCCCAGCTTCATCGCGGCGTCGATGGCGTCCGGGGTGGCGTAGTGCTCCTGGACCATCTTCACGGCGTTGTTGAGGTACGGGAACAGCAGGGCGTTCACGATGAATCCCGCCCGGTCGCCGCAGTCCACCGGGTGTTTGCGCACCGCCGCGCACACGGCGTGCGCGGTAGCGCGCACATCGTCCGCGGTCAGCACGGTGTGCACCACCTCGACCAGCTTCATCGCGGGCGCCGGGTTGAAGAAGTGCAGGCCCACCACGTCCTGGGGGCGCGAGGTCGCCCGCGCGCAGGCGACGACCGGCAGCGAGGAGGTGGTCGTGGCCAGCACCGCGCCCGGTTTGCAGACCTTGTCCAGCACCCGGAACAGCTCCTGCTTGACCACCAGGTCCTCGGCCACGGCCTCCACGGCCAGGTCCACGTCGGCGAACGCGTCGAGCGCGTCGGCCGGGGTGATCCGCGCCAGCGCCTGCTCCCGGGCCTGCTCGGTCATCCGCCCCTTGGACACCGACCTTTTCAGGGATTTCCCTATGCGGGCCTTCGCCGCCGTGGCCTTCTCCAGGGACCGGCCGGCCAGCACCACCTCCAGGCCCGCCTTGGCGAAGACCTCGGCGATCCCGGAGGCCATCGTGCCCGAGCCGGCGACGCCGACGGCGCGCACCGGGCGCGCCCCTTCCGTGGAGTGCCCCACCTCGGCCGTCGCGGCGTCCGGGACGATGGTGCCGCTGCCCGGCGCCTCGTACGTGTAGAAGCCGCGGCCCGCCTTACGGCCGGTGAGACCGGCCTGGGCGAGCTGCCCCAGGATGGGCGCGGGCGCGTGCAGCCGGTCGCCGGAGGCGGCGTACATGGCCCCCAGGACGGTGCGGGCGGTGTCGACGCCGATCAGGTCGAGCAGGGCCAGCGGGCCCATCGGCAGCCCGCAGCCGAGCTTCATCGCGGCGTCGATGTCCTCCCGTGCCGCGTACTTGGCCTCGTACATCGCGGCTGCCTGGTTGAGATACCCGAACAGCAGCCCGTCGGCGACGAACCCGGGCCTGTCGCCGAGCGCCACCGGCTCCTTGCCCAGATCGCGGGCGAGTGCGGTGACCGCCTCGACTGCCGCGGGGGCGGTCAGCACGCTGGAGACGATCTCGACGAGCTTCATCGCGGGCGCCGGGTTGAAGAAGTGCAGGCCCAGGACCCGCTCCGGATGGGCGGATTCGGCGGCCAGCCGGGTCACCGACAGCGCGTTGGTGCCGGTCGCGAGGATCGCGGAGGGGCTGACCACGGTGTCCAGCTCGGCGAAGACCTCATGCTTGGTGTCGTAGTCCTCCGGCACCACCTCGATCACCAGCTCCGCGTCGGCGGCGGCGCGCAGATCGGTGGAGATGCGGAAGCGGTCGAGGATCCCGGCCCGCTCCCGCTCGCTGATCCGCTCGCGGTGCACGGCGCGGGCGGTGGCGACCTCGAGCGCGGTGACGGCTCGGCGGCAGGCGCTTTCGTTGATGTCGATGCCGATCACCTCGCGGCCGGCCCGGGCCAGGATCTCGGCGATGCCGGTGCCCATCGTGCCGAGCCCGACGACGGCGACAGTAGTGAGCGGGGCCCGGGAGGGGGAGAGATCAGAGGGGGACGTAGTGCTGACGCCGGTGTGTGGGAGACGGTCCATCGCGGACTCCAGAGGGTGTTCCCCGGATGCGGGGATGAAGTGACGACTGAGGGGAGCTCGTGTCATGCCACTGCTGCCGTTCACGCCACGCACGCGCGGGGGGCTGACGCGGCTGACACAAATCCCCGATGGAAGGGCTTGCACGCTCCCTTACGGACAGCGCCGCACGGAGGAAACTGCCCGTGGGAGACACGCGGCCGGCCCTGTCCCGGGGCCATGCCTCAACTGCTGTTCTGGAACTGCCGAACCGACGTCACACAAGGCGGCTGCGTCACCAGGCCGCCGGAGCAGGGGTGCTGCTCGTGTCGCCATATTAACTCGCGGGTAACCAAGATGCCAGAGCTCAAAGTGAGGCCGCGCCGGAACGCGGCCCACCGGGGAGGGGAGACCTCGTATGGACGATGAATTCCGGACGCTGACGGAGCGGGTACGGGCCTCGCTCTCAACCCCGCAGGAAACCGCGGCCCATGCCTCGCTGCTCGCGCTCGTGCGCCAGGGCACCCCCGCCGCGCGTGAACAGCTTGCCCGCATCCTCGTCGCGCCGGAGCAGCCGCTGTGGGCCCGGGAGACGGCCGCCTTCGTGCTCGGCAGCGCCAAGGACCGCCGGGCCTTCGAAACCCTTGTCCTCCTGCTCAACTACCGCGAGCCGGCCCGCTGTGCGACCGCCGCCCGGGTGCTGGCCCGGCTCGGCGATCCGCGTACCGCGCGGGCCGCCGCCGCCCTGGCCACGAACCCGCTGCGCACCGCGTACTCCCTGCACCCCATCCGACTGCTGGTGGAGCTGCGGGCCCCCGAGTCCGTACCGGCCCTGGTGGCCGCCCTGGAACGGCAGTTGGCGGCCCGCGACCGCCACTGGGCGATCGCCCGCGCCTGCGTGGAGGGCCTGGGCGCGATCGGCGACGAGCGCGCCATCCCGGCCCTGACCGCCGCCGCCCAGCACATACGCCTCAGCGCGGCGGCCGCCGCCGCGCTGGCCCGGATCACCGGCGAGGGCGCCGTCACGGGCGGGGGCGCGCCGGAGTCGGCGGGCCAGGGCGGCGCGGCGGAGAAGGTGGGTGAGGCACGGGTGCCGTGAGGGGGAGCGGGGGCGGCGGGTCTTCAGGGTGGTGACAGTCAGAGCAGTGACAGCTGGGCCGGCGGCGAGTCGGCCCGGGCGTCCGGCTCCTCCTCGGGGCGGGCGTCCGGCTTCTCGGACACATTGCGGTGGGTGCCCGACGCGTACGGGCCGATGCCGTACTCGGCGGCGAAGTCGTGCACCATCCCGGTGATCCGCCGCTGGTACCACTTCGGGGCGTAGGACCCGCCCTCGTAGAGCGCGTCGTACCGCCGCAGCAGCCGGGGGTGGTGGTGGGTGAGCCAGGTGGTGAACCACTCACGGGCGCCCGGGCGCAGATGGAGCACCAGCGGGGTCACGGAGCTGGCCCCGGCCTCCGCGATCGCCCTTACGGTGGCCCGCAGCTGCTCGGGGGAGTCGCTGAGGAAGGGGATCACCGGGGCCATCAGCACACCGCACGGGATCCCGTGGGAGGACAGCGTCCTTACGGCGTCCAGGCGCCGCTCGGGCGAGGGCGTGCCCGGTTCGACGGTGCGCCACAGCTCGCCGTCGGTGAAGCCGACCGAGACCGAGACGCCGATGTCGGTGACGCGCGACGCCCGCCGCAGCAGTTCCAGATCGCGCAGGATCAGGGTGCCCTTGGTGAGGATCGAGAAGGGGTTGGCGCGCTCCGTGAGCGCCGTAAGGATGCCGGGCATGAGCTGATACCGGCCCTCGGCGCGCTGGTAGCAGTCCACATTGGTGCCCATGGCGATGTGCTCGCCGGTCCAGCGGCGGGAGGCCAGCTCGCGGCGGAGCAGCTCCGGCGCGTTTGTCTTCACCACGATCTGGGAGTCGAAGCCGATCCCGGTGTCCAGGTCGAGATAGCTGTGGGTCTTGCGCGCGAAGCAGTAGACGCAGGCGTGGGAGCAGCCGCGGTACGGATTCACCGTCCACTCGAACGGCATCCGGGAGGCCCCGGGCACCCGATTGATGATCGAGCGCGCCCGGATCTCGTGGAAGGTGATCCCGCGGAACTCCGGGGTGTCGAAGGTCCGGGTGGTCACCGCGTCCGCGGCGAAGAGGGCCGGGGTGGCCGCCGTGTCGTCTCGGGTCAGGTTGTCCCAGCGCATCGCAGGCACCTCCGGGTCTCGCTCGTTACCACAATAGAACACATGTTTGATTGATTTTCGTCAACCCCGGATTTGGGCCGGTGCCCCTGAGGTGGTTGGCTTGCGCCTGTCAGGGCGTCATGGGCTGAAGGCGCCACGTCGAGGGCGGAAGGAAATGCGATGGGGCAGGTCGAGGCCACCACGGAGCGGATCGTCACGGGTAAGCCCGAGGATGTGTTCGACGCACTCGCCGACTACCGCGACACCCGCCCCCGGCTCCTCCCGCAGCAGTTCAGCGAGTACGAGGTGCGCGAGGGCGGCGACGGCGAGGGCACCGTCGTGCACTGGAAGCTCCAGGCCACCAGCAAGCGGGTGCGCGACTGCCTGCTGGAGGTCTCCGAGCCGTCCGACGGCCAGCTGGTCGAGAAGGACCGCAACTCCTCGATGGTCACCACCTGGACCGTCACCCCGGCGGGTGAGGGGAAGTCGCGGGTCGTCGTCACCTCCACCTGGACCGGCGCGACCGGCATCGGCGGCTTCTTCGAGCGGACCTTCGCCCCCAAGGGGCTGGCCCGGATCTACGACGAACTGCTGGCCAAGCTCGCCACCGAGACGGCCGAATAGCGCCCATGGCGCCCATGGCGCCCTGATCCCGACTCCGGCCCCGGCCCCGGCCCCGTCTCCCGGACCGAAGGTCGCACTCACCGGTTCGGGTGGTTTTCTCCGCGGTCCCGCATACCCCCGTACACACTCTCACCGGGGCGAACGCCGTCCGCGGCCCCTCGTCGGCGATTCGTCGCTGTTTGCCCCTCGTTGCGTGTGATGCGAGAAATGGGCGGCGCAGACGTGACGACGGGAGAAGGACGTGGGCGGCACCACCGGGACCACCGGCGCCACCGTGCCGAAGCGGCGAGAGAGCCGCGAGCACGGCGGATACGAACCGGCGGGCCCTCCCGCCCACGCCACCGACGACGGAACCGAAGCCGGCGGCGCCGGGGCGGGTGCGGCGGCGCCCCCGGCGGACGGCGCCGCACCGGCGCCCGCCCCGCTCAGCCCGGCCCGGGTGCGGATGGTCTTCTTCGGGCTGATGCTCGCGCTGCTGCTCGCGGCCCTCGACCAGACCATCGTCGCCACCGCCCTCCCCGAGGTGGTCGGCGAACTCCACGGCCTGGGCAAGATGTCCTGGACCGTCACCTCCTACCTGCTGGCGGTCACCGTCGTCCTGCCGCTCTACGGCAAGCTGGGCGATCTCATCGGCCGTAAGAGCGTCTTCGTCTTCGCGATCGTCGTCTTCATCGCCGGATCCGCGCTCGCGGGCTGGTCACGCACGATGGAGGAGCTGATCGCCTTCCGGGCGGTGCAGGGCGTTGGCGCCGGCGGTCTGATGATCGGCGTCCAGGCGATCATGGCCGATATTGTTCCCCCGCGGGAGCGTGGCCGCTATATGGGGCTCATCGGCGCCGCGTTCGGTCTCGCCTCGGTGGCCGGGCCGCTGCTCGGCGGGTTCTTCACCGACCATGCCTCCTGGCGCTGGTGCTTCTACGTCAACGTCCCCTTCGGGCTGCTCACCCTCGCCGTCGTGGCCGCCGTCCTCAAGGTGCCGGAGCCGCCGCGGCGGGCCCGTTTCGACTATCTGGGCGCGCTGTTCCTGTCCCTGTTCTCCACCTGCGTGGTGCTGCTGACGAGTTGGGGCGGCACGGAGTACGGGTGGGGCTCCCGCGTCATCCTCGGGCTCGCCCTGGGGGCGGCGGGTTCGGCGATCCTCTTCGTCGTCGTGGAGTGCGTCGTCCCCGAACCCATCATCCCCATGCGGCTGTTCCGCGACTCGGTCTTCTGCGTCAGCGGGCTGATCGGCGCCGTCGTGGGCGTCGCCCTCTTCGGCGCCGCCAGCTATCTGCCGACCTTCCTCCAGATGGTCGACGGCGTCTCGGCCACCGAGTCGGGGCTGCTGATGGTGCCCATGATGGGCGGCATGGTGCTGGCCTCCATCGTCTCCGGACAGCTCATCAGCACCACCGGCCGCTACAAGGTCTTCCCCGTCGTCGGCGGGCTGATCTCCATCGCCGGCATGTGGCTGCTCTCCCGGCTGGAGGAGGACACCACCCGCCAGGACTACAGCCTGTGGATGGGCGTCCTCGGGCTCGGCATCGGGCTCGTCCTGCCGGTGCTCATCCTCGCCGTGCAGAACT
This sequence comes from Streptomyces sp. MK37H, assembly GCF_018035285.1. Classification (NCBI taxonomy): domain Bacteria; kingdom Bacillati; phylum Actinomycetota; class Actinomycetes; order Kitasatosporales; family Streptomycetaceae; genus Streptomyces; species Streptomyces sp. MK37H. The sequence goes on from NZ_JAAAYH010000386.1 coordinate 7,437, forward strand.
CCGTGCCCGCGGCCGACCTCGGCTCGGCCACCAGCGCCAACAACTACTTCCGGCAGATCGGCGGCAGCGTCGGCGCGGCCGTCTTCGGCACGCTCTTCGCCAACCGGCTCACCGACCGCCTCCAGGTCGACCTGCCCTCCGGGGCGGCATACGGGAGCGGCGGCGACGGAACCGGTCTGCCCGACCCCGACTCGGTCACCCCGCAGATGGTGCACGCCATGCCGGGCGCCCTGCGTGACGGCTACATCGCGGCGTACGCACACGCCATACCGCGGATCTTCCTCTATCTCGTGCCGGTGCTCGTCCTGGGCTTCCTGCTCGCCTTCCTCCTGAAGGAGAAACCTCTGGTGTCCCACACCGACTATGCCGTCCAGCAAGACCCGCAAGATCTGCACGACCCCGTGGTGCCGGCCGCGCGCATGGGCCCCCGGCCCCGGCACGCCGCGGCCGCCTCGCCCACCGCGCCGCCACCCACCGCGGGCGTCCCGGTCTGCGGCATGGTCCAGCACCACGACGGCACCTCGGTCCCCCGGGCGGCCCTGACCCTCATCGACGTCGGCGGACGCCAGATCGGGCGCGGTGCCACCGGGGAGGACGGGCGGTACGCGCTGAGCACGCCCGGCGCCGGGTCGTACGTCCTGATCGCGGCGGCCGGCGGCCACCAGCCACGGGCGGTCAGCGTCACCGTCGGGGACCGGCCGGTCGAGCTGGACGTGGTGCTCGGCGGCGCGGGCCGGCTCGCCGGTGCCGTCCTTACGGCGGACGGCACGCCCGTAAGGGAGGCGACCGTCACCCTGACCGATGTGCGCGGCGAGGTGGTCGCGACCACCCGCAGCGGCCGCGAAGGGGGCTATGTGATGGACGAGTTGGTGGCGGGTGAGTACACCCTCGCCGCCAGCGCCCCCGCGTTCCGCCCCGCCGCCCTCCCGGTCACCGTCCAGGCCGCCCGCGAGACCCGGCAGGACATCGAACTGGCCGGTGGCGCGGTCCTGCGCGGGGTCGTCCGGGCCACCGGCGGCCGGGTGGTGGAGGACGCCCGGGTCACGCTGCTGGACGCGGCGGGCAATGTGGTCGACACGGCGACCACGGGCCCGGACGGCGCGTTCCGCTTCATCGACCTGTCGGCGGGCGAGTACACGGTCATCGCGGCCGGCTACCCGCCGGTGGCGACGGTCCTCCAGGTCGCGGGCGGCGGCCGTACGGAGCGCGATCTCCAACTGGGCTA
>NZ_JAAAYH010000387.1:0-8562 GCF_018035285.1 Streptomyces sp. MK37H
ATTCGCGGAGCCGGGTGCGGAGCCCCGAGCCGCGGATCCAGGGCTGGTCAGGGAGGGTGCACGCTGGCTCCAGCTGTCCGAAGTGGCCGCGGACGCGCGCTTCTTCGGGCTCGGCGGACGGGCCTCCGGGCCCCGGCTGCGGGACGGGGTGTACCGGCTGTGGAACACCGATCCCGGCGGCAGCTTCGAGCCGGGGGACGATCCGCTGTATCTGACCATGCCGGTGCAGCTCGTGGTGGCCGACGCGGGCATTCATCTGGTGTTCCACGACAACTCCTGGGACGGCACGGTCACCCTGCGGGAGGGCGAGGAGGGCGCGGGCTCCGGCCATGACCGGCCCGGCTGCTGCCGGACGCGGATGGAGGGCGGCCCGCTGCGCTACTGGGTGATCGTGGGCACCACCCCGGCGCGGGTGCTGCACGGCTGGACGGCGCTGACCGGCGCGCCGGCGGTGCCGCCGCGGTGGGCGCTCGGCCATCACCACGCGCGCTGGGGGTTCCGCGACGCGGCGGAGGTCCGGCGGGTGGTGGCGGGCTACCGGGAGCGGGGCCTGCCGCTGTCCGCGCTGCATCTGGACATCGACCACTTCATCGGCCACCGGGTGTTCACGGTGGACGGCGCGCGCTTCCCCGATCTGCCGGGGCTCGCCGCCGAGCTGCTCGAGGACGGGGTGCGGCTGGTGTCGATCGTCGACCCGGCGGTGAAGGCGGAGCCGGGCAACGCGGTGTACGAGAGCGGGGCGGCGGACGACGTCTTCGTGCGCGACGCCCGGGGGCGTGAGGTGCGCGGAGTCGTATGGGCGGGCGAGTCGGTGTTCCCCGACTTCACCGATCCGCGGGTGCGCAAGTGGTGGGGCGGGCTGTACGCGGAGCGGCTGGCGCAGGGCTTCTCCGGGGTGTGGCACGACATGAACGAGCCGGTGTCGTTCGCCGCCTTCGGCGAGAGCACGCTGCCGCGCTCGGCCCGGCACGCCCTGGAGGGCCGGGGCGGCGACCACCGCGAGGGGCACAACGTCTACGGGCTGGCGATGGCGCGGGCGGGCTACGAGGGGCTGTGCGAGCTGCGCCCCGACGAGCGGCCGTTTCTCTTCTCGCGCTCGGGGTGGGCGGGGCTGCAGCGGTACGGGGGCAGCTGGTCCGGCGACGTGGCCACGGGCTGGGCGGGGCTGCGGGCCTCGCTGTCGCTGGTGATCGGGCTGGGCCTGTCCGGGGTGCCGTATTCGGGGCCCGACATCGGCGGCTTCACCGGCTTTCCCTCGCCGGAACTCTATCTGCGGTGGTTCCAGCTGGGCGCGTATCTGCCGCTGTTCCGCACCCATTCGGCGATCTCGGCGGGGCGGCGGGAGCCGTGGGAGTTCGGATCGCGGGTGCTGGAGCACGCGGCGGCGGCGCTGCGGATGCGGCAGCGGCTGCTGCCGTACTTCACCACGCTGGCGCAGCTGGCCGCGCGCACCGGCGCCCCGTATGTGCGGCCCGTGTGGTGGCGGACGCCCAAGGACCGGGCGCTGCGCGACTGCGAGGACGCCTTTCTGCTGGGGGACGCGCTGCTGGTGGCGCCGGTGCTGGAGGAGGGCGCCCGCCGCCGCCCGGTCCGGCTGCCGCGCGGCCGCTGGTACGACACGGTGACCGGCCGGGCGTACCACGGCCCCGGACAGGTGGTGCTGGACGCTCCCCTGTCGGGCATCCCGGTCCTGGCCCGGGCCGGTTCGGTGGTACCGGTGGCGGCGCCCGGCGGCGGGGTGGAGCTGGAGGTGTGGACCCCGAGCCAGGGCCGCAAGGGCGCGGGCGCGGGCACGCTGGCCGTGGACACGGGCGACGGCTGGGAGAAGCCGGAGCTACTGCGCTTCACCACCCGGCTGCGGGACGGCGAGGTGACGATCGAGCGCGAGGGCGGCGGCGAGGTGGGCTACCCGATACGAGTACGAGGCGAGGCCCCGCCCTCCGAGGACCGCCGCGGCACCCGAGCGAACTGACCGCGACGCGGCCCGCCCAACGCGCCGCCCCAGGCGGCAACCGGGCGGGCCGCCGCCCTTGTGAACTCCCCCGGGCCCACCGGAGTGAGGCCGCGGCCCAGCGGAAGCGGGCGAGGGCCGAAACGCGCCCCGGCCAGGGGCACCCGCGGAAGCGGGCCGCGCCGGACCCGGCAGGCCGCGCCCGGACGGCCCGGGCGCCGACGCGCCAGAGCCGGTCGCGGTACGGCAAGCCAGGGCAGTCCCCGCAGGAAGCCGACCGCCGCGTGGAGTCCCGACGGCAACGGCGCCAAGGGATACCCCCGCGGACGCGGACTCGCGGACGCGGACTCGCGGACGCGGGCTTGTTTTCGCTTCTCGGGGTGGGATAAGTGATGAGCATGCCAAGACTCGCCGTCGCGCTGCGTGCGCTCGTTCTGCCCGTTGCCGCTCTGCTGGCCGTCGCGCCGTACACCCCGGCGCAGGCGAAGGCGGAGCCGAAGGCTCCGAAGGAGTTCGTGGCTCTCCGGGACGTCGATCCGACGATTCGGCAGGAGATCCGGTACTTCACTCCGCACAACTTCACCGGCGATCCGGTGGACGGATACCGCCGGCCGATGTGCATCCTGACCCGCCCGGCCGCCGAGGCGCTGCATCAGGCGCAGCGTCAACTGCTGAGGCGCGGCTACACCTTGAAGGTGTACGACTGCTATCGGCCGCAGCGCGCGGTGAACGACTTCGTGGAGTGGGCCAAGGATCTGGGCGATCAGCGGATGAAGGGCGAGTTCTATCCGGAGGTCGACAAGACGCGGCTGTTCGAGGACGGCTATATCGCCGAGAAGTCGGGTCACAGCCGGGGCAGCACCGTGGATCTGACGATCGCGCGGCTGCCCGCGCTGCCCACGCGCCCGTATGTGCCGGGCGAGAAGCTGGTGCCGTGCTACGCGGCCAAGAAGGACCGCTTCCCGGACAACTCCGTGGACATGGGCACCGGTTACGACTGCTTCGACACGCGTTCGCATACGCTCGATCCGCGGATCAAGGGTGTGCAGCGGGCCAACCGGCTGCTGCTCAAGGGCACGTTGGAGAAGCTCGGGTTCGTCAATCTGGCCGAGGAGTGGTGGCACTACACCTTCAAGCCGGAGCTGTTCCCGGACACGTACTTCGACTTCCCCGTCTCGCGCCGCTCGCTGACCGGCTGAGCGGCCCTCACAGCCGTCCCCCCGCCGTGTCCGAGGACAGCCGCTGGGCGATGTACACGGGCACCACGGACACCAGGATGAGCAGCGCGGCGACAACGTTGACGACGGGGGCCTGGTGGGGGCGGGCCAGATTCTCGTAGATCCAGATGGGCAGGGTGCGGGTGCCGGGCCCGGCGGTGAAGGTCGTGACGACGATCTCGTCGAAGGAGAGCGCGAAGGCCAGCAGCCCGCCCGCGAAGAGCGCCGAGCGCATGGCGGGAAAGGTGACGTACCGGAAGGTCTGCCAGGAGCGCGCCCCGAGGTCGGCGGACGCCTCGGCCAGGGAGGGCGCGATACGGCGCAGCCGGGCGCCGATGTTGTTGAAGACGATGACGACGCAGAACGTGGCGTGCCCGACGACCACCGTGAACAGGCCGAAGCCGATGCCGATCGGGTCGAGGACGGTGCGGAAGGCGGCGTTGAGGGCGATACCGCTGACGATGCCGGGCAGCGCGATCGGCAGGACGAGCAGGAAGGACACGGTCCGCCGCCCGAAGAAGCGATGCCGGTGGACGGCGTACGCGGCCAAGGTCCCGAGCACCAGGGCGATCGCCGTGGCGGCGAGCCCGGCCTTGAGCGAGGTGAGCAGGGCCTCGCGGGCGCCGTCGCTGTGCAGGGCGGCCCGCCACCAGCGGCCGGTGAGGCCGCTGGGCGGCCAGCCGAAGGAGCGGTCGGCGTTGAAGGAGTTGAGCAGCACCAGCAGCAGGGGGACGTAGACGATCGCGAGGCCGGCCGCGGTGACACAGCCGAGGACCACTCGGGCGGTGCGCGAGAGGCGCATGGGCCCACCTCCTGGGGCGACTGGAGTGACTAGAGCGAGTCGAGGGCGCCCGCACGGCGTACGGCGGCCAGGTAGCAGACGATGAGGACCACGGGTACGGCGGAGAGCGCGGCGGCCATCGGCAGATCCAGGGTGACCTGTGAGGCGATCACATTGCCCAGCAGCTGGGTCTTGCCGCCGACGATCTGCACGGTGAGGTAGTCGCCCAGGCTGAGCGAGAAGGTGAAGACGGATCCGGCGAGCACGGCCGGGCGTACGGCGGGCAGGACGACGGAGCGCAGGGTCCGCCAGGCGCCGGCGCCGAGGTCGGCCGAGGCCTCCAGCATCCGCTCGGGGAGCCGTTCGAGGGCCGCGTACACCGGCAGGATCATGTACGGCAGCCAGAGGTAGGCGAGCACGATGACGACGGCGGTGGTGCCGTAGCCGGGGCCGTGCAGCCCGAACGGGGCGAGGGCGGCGCCCACGACGCCGTCCTCGCCCAGCATGACCCGCCAGGCGTACGCCTTGACCAGATAGCCGGCCCACAGCGGGGTGAGCACGGCGACCAGCAGCGGCCGCCGCCACCGCCGCCCCGCGACCCGCGCCATGCAGAACGCCATGGGCAGGGCGAGGAGCGCGTCGATGACGGTGACGGCGACCGCGATGGACAGGGTGCGCAGGGCGATGGTGCGGTAGACGGGGGTGGTCAGCAGCTCGTGGAAGTTGTCGGTGTTCCAGGTGTGGACGACATCGGAGGTGAAGGAGTCGGTGGCCCAGAAGGCCGACAGCAGCAGGATGGCGAGCGAGCCCAGATAGGCCAGGGTCAGCCAGAGCAGGGGCGGGGCGAGGAGCGCGGTGAGGCGCAGCCGCGAGCCTGAGGTGGGCGCGGCGGGCATCTCAGCCCTTGACCTCCGTCCAGGCCCGGGTCCACTGGGCGTAGTCGGTGCAGGTGGCGTCCTTACGGCCGTCGAGGCACTCCTTGATGGGCGTGGTCCAGAAGTGGACGCGCTGGAAGTACTTCTCGTCGTCCGCGTGGAAGATCGCGCAGTGGTTCGGGTCGGAGGTCTCGGCGCACGCCTTACGGTTGGACGGAGCCTCGCCGAAGTACTCCGCGACCTGGGCGTTGACCTTGGGCGAAACGATCCAGTCGAGCCACTTGTAGGCGCAGTTGGGGTGCTCGGCCTCGGCCGACACCATCCAGGTGTCGGACCAGCCGGTGGCGCCCTCCTTGGGGAGCACCGCCTTGACCGGGGCCTTCTCGGCCTTGGTGAGGTTGGCGATGACCTGCCAGGTGGTGCCGATGACGCTGTCGCCGCCCTTGAAGGCGGTGATCTCCTTCTGGTAGTCGCTCCAGTACTCCCCCACCGCCTTGTGCTGCTTCTTCAGCAGGGATACGGCTGCGTCGAGTTGCTTCTGGTCCAGCGCGTAGGGGTTCTTGATGCCGAGGGAGGGCTTGGCGCGCATCAGATAGAGCGCGGCGTCGGCGATATAGATGGGCGAGTCGTAGGCGGTGACGTGCCCCCCGTACCGCGCGGAGTCTTCGAAGACGGCGCGCCAGGAGTCGGGCGCGGGCTTCACCTTGTCGGTGCGGTACATGAGGAGGTTGGCGCCCCGGCCGTGCGGAATGCCGTACATCCGGCCGTCCTTGGAGTTGAACGGCTGCTGTTTGAGGGCCGGGAAGACGTCCTTGTAGTTGGGCACCAGCTTGGTGTTGACGGGGGCCGCGTCGCCGGAGGCGATGAGGCGCAGGGTGGCGTCGCCGGAGGCGGAGACCGTGTCGTACTGCCCGGTCTTCATCAGCGAGACCATCTCGTCGGAGGTGCCGGCCGTCTTGGTGTTCACCTGGCAGCCGGTCTTCTTCTCGAACGGGTGAACCCAGTCCACCTTGGGGTCGTTGGAGCCGTCCTCGGCGTAGCCGGCCCAGGCGATGATGTTGACCTTGCCTTCGCCCTTACCGAGCTTGTCGGGTGCGTGGCCGCCCTTGTCGTCGCCGCCGCCCGAGCCGCACCCGGCCGCGGTCAGCAGCAGCGCGCAGACGGCGGCCGCGGACCTCCACGCAGACGTCTTCCGTTTCCGCATCCGGTCCTCCTCGTCCCACTAGGCACTTGAGGCCCGGCCAGTATCGGGCGGGCGGTAGGCCCTCGCCAGGGTGCCGTCGGCAATGACAAGGTCAACTCGGGACCGGGAAGGCGTCCTTCTCGTCCCAGGACAGCCCGATCTCGCCGTCCAGGCGGGCGGATTGAGGGAGTCCGTCGAGGTTCTGGCGGAGCACGGTGAGCCGATCGCCGTGCGGAAGCGCGATGGTGAAGCGGGTGTGCGCCCCGGCGTGCACGATGTCCGTGATGCGCCCCGTGACGGTCCGTCGGCCATCGGCGGATGCCGCGGCTTCGGCGGGCGGCTCCGCAGGCGGTTCCACGGGCTCCGTGAGCAGGATCCGCTCGGGCCGGATGGAGTACGTGCCGGGACGGCCCACGACGCGCACCGCGGCCTCGCCGCGCAGCAGATTGGTGGTGCCGACGAAGCCCGCGACGAAGGCGGTGGTGGGGCGTTCGTACACCTCGACCGGCGGGCCGGTCTGCTCGATGCGGCCGTCGCGGACCACGGCGATGCGGTCGCTCATGGTCAGCGCCTCGTCCTGGTCGTGGGTGACCAGGAGGAAGGTGATGCCGGTGGTGCGCTGCAACTCCTTGAGCTCCGTCTGCATCTCCTGCCGCAGCGCCAGGTCGAGCGCGCCGAGCGGTTCGTCGAGCAGCAGCACGGCGGGCCGGTCGACGAGGGCGCGGGCGAGGGCGACACGCTGGCGCTGGCCGCCGGAGAGCTCGGCGGGGCGGCGGGCGGCGAAGCCCTCCAGCCGTACGGTGGTCAGCGCCTCGCGGGCGCGGGCGAGCCGCTCGGCCTTGCGGACGCCGCGCACGGTCAGCGCGTAGGCCACGTTCTGCTCGACGCTCATATGCGGGAAGAGCGCGTAGTCCTGGAAGACGGTGTGCGCATCGCGGCGGTTGGGTGGCGTCGTGGTGACGTCGTGTCCGGCGAGTTCGATACGCCCCGCGGTGGGCTGTTCGAACCCCGCGACCAGCCGCAGCAGCGTCGTCTTCCCCGAGCCGGAGGGGCCGAGCAGCGAGAAGAACTCGCCCTCGCGGACGGTGAGATCGACGGCGTCCACCGCGCGCACCGTCCCGAAGTCCTTGGTGACGGCCTCGAGCCGGACGGCCGTGCGCGTCGTCGTGGTCCCGGTCCGCGTCCTGGTCTCCGTCTCCGCCACCGACCGCTCCCCTCGCCCTTCGGCTGATCAGGCCCGTGATCGCGGCCCGTGATCGCGGTCACTGTACCGGGGTTACGCGCGCTACGGTCCCAGTGCCACACTTCTGACACATCGTCAGTTACGAGGTATCGGGAGGGGCCGTGTCCCCCACACGTGTGCCCGTGGTCGACGGGTGGTTCACCGCCGAGGGCGGGGAGTTCCGGCTGCTGGGAACGTGCTGCCGGGACTGCGGGGCGGTGTACTTCCCCCGGGAGGACGCCTTCTGCCGTGCCCCGGACTGCGCGGGCACCGAGCTGGCGGAGGTCCCGCTGTCCCGCCGCGGGCGGGTGTGGTCCTACACCGACGGCCGCTACCGGCCACCCGCCCCCTACCCGTCCGACCCCGAGCGCACATGGCAGCCCTGCACACTGATCGCCGTGGAGCTGGCCGCCGAGCGGATGGTGGTGCTGGGCCAGGGCGCCCCCGGGGTGACCGTGGCCGATCTGGTCGTCGGCATGGAGGTCGAGGTGGTGCCGGGGGTGCTGGCCGAGGAGGACGGACGCACCCTCACCACCTGGCACTGGCGGCCCGTTTCCGGGGAGCGGCCGGTTCCCGACGAGCCACCCGTTCCTGACGAGCGGCCCGTTCCCGACGAGCGGCCCGTTCCCGAGGAGGCGTCATGACCGGTGAGGTGGCGGTGCTCGGCGCCGGGATGCACCCCTGGGGGAAGTGGGGCCGCGGCTTCGTGGAGTACGGCACGAAGGCGGCGCGGGCCGCGCTCGCGGACGCCGGGCTCGAGTGGTCCGCGATCCAGTCCGTGGTCGGCGCCAACACCGTGCGCTGCGGCTATCCGGGGCAGGTCGCGGGCGCGACCTTCGCCAAGGCGCTGGGCTGGCAGGGCGCCCGCGTCACCAGCGTGTACGCGGCCTGCGCGTCCGGCGCGCGGGCCATCGACACCGCCCGCGCCCAGATCCTGTCGGGCATGGCGGACACCGTTCTGGTGGTGGGCTCCGACGCGGCGCCCAAGGGGTTCTTCGCCCCCGCGGGCGGTGAGCGGCCGGACGATCCGGACTGGCTGCGCTTCCGGGTACTGGGCGCCACCAACCCCGCCTATTTCGCGCTCTGGGCCCGCCGCCGGATGGCGCTCTACGGCGACACGGCCGAGGACTTCGCGCGGGTGAAGGTCAAGAACGCGGCCGCGGGCGCCGCCAATCCGTACGCCCGCTACCGCACCCCCGTCACCGCCGAGGAGGTCGCCGCGTCCCCGGTCGTCGCCGATCCGCTGCGGCTGCTGGACATCTGCGCGACCTCCGACGGGGCGGCGGCGCTGGTGCTCGGCAGCGTGGAGACGGCGCGGCGGCTCGGGATGGCG
>NZ_JAAAYH010000388.1:0-8543 GCF_018035285.1 Streptomyces sp. MK37H
GCAGCTGACCTCCGAGGGACATCTGCTGTCGGAGCTCGACCGGTGGGACGCGGTCTCGGAGCCACGGGCGGTGGACGAGGCGGCCCGTCGCCGGATCACCGGGCGGCTGCGGCTGCTGCTGGCCAAGTGGAGCGACACGGAACGGGAATCGGAGCGTTCCACGGCCCACAGCGAGCTCGAGACGGCGACGGCGGAAGACATTTTCGACCTCATCTCCGACGAGTTCGGAAAGTCCGACGAGCTCGGAAAGTCGTGAGCCCGATGACCCCCATCCTCCGCGACGCGCCAAGGAGCCTCCGCTAGATGTCGAACGAAGAGAAGCTGCTCGACCACCTCAAGTGGGTCACGGCCGAGTTGCGCCAGACCCGTGAGCGTCTGCGGGAGGCCGAGTCCGCCGAGCCGGAGCCCATCGCGATCGTGGGCATGGCCTGCCGCTATCCGGGCGGCGTGCGGTCGCCGGAGCAGCTGTGGCGGCTGGTGCGGGACGGCGAGGACGCCGTCTCCGGGTTTCCCACGGACCGGGGTTGGGGCGTTGAGGAGCTGTTCGACCCGGATCCCGAAAGCTATGGGAAGTCGTATGTGGACCAGGGCGGATTCTGTTACGACGCGACCGAGTTCGACGCGGCCTTCTTCGACATCAGCCCCCGTGAGGCCCAGGCCATGGACCCCCAGCAGCGGCTGCTGCTGGAGACCGCGTGGGAGGCGTTCGAACGCGCCGGGCTCAATCGGGCGTCGCTGGGCGGCAGCAACACCGGGGTGTTCGCCGGGGTCGGTTCGCATGACTATCTGTCGGTCATCGGCGCCGTCACCAGCGAGGTGGAGGGCTATGTCGGCCCCGGGAACCTCGGCAGTGTGGTGTCCGGGCGGGTGGCGTACTCGCTCGGCCTCGAGGGGCCCGCGGTCACGGTGGACACCGCGTGTTCCTCGTCGCTGGTCGCCATCCATCTGGCGTGTCAGGCGCTGCGCAACGGCGAATGCGATCTGGCCCTGGCCGGTGGCGTGGCCGTGATGGCGACGCCCGGCGCGTTCATCGAGTTCTCCCGTCAGCGCGGCATGGCCCCGGACGGCCGTTGCAAGCCGTTCGCGGCGGCCGCCGATGGCACCGGGTGGGGCGAGGGCGCCGGGTTGATCGTCCTGGAGCGCCTGTGTGAGGCGCAGCGCCGCAACCGCCGTGTCCTCGGGGTGATCCGGGGTTCCGCGGTCAACCAGGACGGTGCCAGCAACGGCCTCACGGCGCCGAACGGGCCCTCGCAGCAACGGGTGATCCGACAGGCCCTGGCCAACGCGCAGCTGTCCACCGCCGAGGTGGACGTGGTCGACGGACACGGCACCGGGACCACCCTCGGCGATCCGATCGAGGCGCAGGCGCTGCTGGCCACGTACGGCCAGGGCAGGCCGGAGGACCGGCCGCTGTGGCTGGGCTCGGTCAAGTCCAACCTGGGGCATACGCAGGCCGCCGCCGGTGCGGCCAGTGTGATCAAGATGGTGATGGCGATGCGGCATGAGCTGCTGCCCGCCTCGCTGCACATCGACGAGCCGACGCCGCACGCCGACTGGGGGTCGGGTGCGGTACGGCTGCTGACCGAGCCGGTCGCGTGGCCGCGTGGGGAGCGTCCGCGCCGGGCCGGTGTGTCCGCGTTCGGGATCTCCGGTACGAACGCCCATCTCATCCTGGAGCAGGCACCCGCCCCCGCCGGGACACCATCCGTCGCAACGGTGCCGACCGACGGCGACAGCGACGGTGTTTCGGCGGGTGGTGTGGTGCCGTGGGTGGTGTCCGGGCGCGGCGCTGAGGCATTGCGCGGTCAGGCACGCGCGCTGGCCGAACGGCTGGCCACCGACCCCGAGACATCGCCGACGGAAGTCGGCTGGTCACTGATCGCCACCCGGTCCGTCTTCGACCACCGCGCCGTCATCGTCGGCGAACACCGCGACGAACTCCTGACCGGACTCAACGCCCTCGCCACCGGCGACACCCACCCCACCGTCATCGAGCCGAGCACCACCACCAGCAGCGGCCCCAGCGCAGGCGGCATCGGACCGGTCCTGGTCTTCCCCGGCCAGGGCTCCCAATGGCTCGGCATGGGCGCCGGACTCCTCGACACCTCCCCCGTCTTCGCCGCCCGCGTCGCCGAATGCGAACAAGCCCTCGCCCCCCACGTCGACTGGTCCCTGACCGAAGTTCTGCGGGGCGGCGTGAACGCCGCCGACCTCGCCCGTGTCGATGTCGTCCAGCCAGTCCTATGGGCCGTCATGGTCTCCCTGGCCGCCGTATGGGACCACCACGGCATCACCCCCGCCGCCGTCGTCGGCCACAGCCAAGGCGAAATCGCCGCCGCCTGCGTCGCCGGAGCCCTCTCCCTCGACGAAGGCGCCCGCATCGTCGCCCTCCGCGCCCACGCCCTCCGCCGCCTCGCCGGCCACGGCGCCATGGCCTCCCTCACCCTCAGCCAAAACCAAGCCGAAGAATTCCTCACCGAACTCGGCGAAGGTGCCAAGGGGGTGGGTGTGGCAGCCGTCAACGGACCCGGCTCCGTCGTCGTCTCCGGGCCCCCAGACCAGGTCGCCCACACCGTCACCGCATGCGAACAGGCAGGCCGCCGCGCCCGGCTCATCGACGTGGACTACGCCTCCCACAGCGCCCAAGTCGACGAAATCGCCGAGGAGTTGAACGAGCTTCTGGCCGGGGTCAAGCCGGTGCCGGGCCAGGTGGCGTTCTACTCGACCGTCACCGGCGCCCGCATGGACACCAGCGAGCTCGACACCGCGTACTGGGTCAAGAACCTCCGCGAACGAGTGCGCTTCGCCGACGCCGTACGAGCACTCCTCGACGACGGCCACCGCGTGTTCATCGAAGCCAGCACCCACCCCGTCCTCACCATCGGCATGCAGGAGACCTTCGAGGAAGCCGGTGTGCCCGCGGCCGCGGTACCGACCCTGCGCCGGGACCACGGCGACCACGCCCAGTTGATGCGGTCGGTGGCGCAGGCGTTCACCGCCGGGGTCGAGGTCGACTGGACCCGCTGGTTCCCCACCGACCCCGCACCCCGCGTCATCGACCTGCCCACATACGCCTTCCAGCGGCGGCGGTACTGGCTGGACGGGCGGGGTGGCCACAGTGGCGACCCGGGCGACCTCGGGCTGGGGTCCGCTGAGCATCCGCTGCTCGGCGCCGCCGTGGAACTCGCGGAGGGCGGCGCCCATCTGCTGACCGGCCGCCTGTCGCCGCGGACTCATCCGTGGCTGAACGACCACCGGGTGCTGGACACCGTCCTGCTGCCGGGCACCGCCTTCGCCGAACTCGCCCTGCACGCCGCGGCGCGGACCGGCTGTGACCATGTGGCGGAGCTGACCCTGCATGCGCCACTGGTGATTCCGCAGGGCGAGGCGGTCGACATGCAGATCGCCGTGGCCGCTCCCGACCACACCGGTGAGCGTCCGATCACGGTGCATTCACGGCCGGCGGCCGACACCGGCGACACAGCCTGGACCCGGCATGCCACGGGGGCGCTCGCCACCTCCCCCGCGCCCAACTCCGTCGCCCTGGACGGCGCCTGGCCGCCCCCCGGGGCGACACAACTGCCCGTCGAGGACTTCTACCAGCGACTCGCCGACCACGGATACCACTACGGACCCTCCTTCCAGGGCCTCACCGCCGCGTGGCGGCTGGACGGCGATGTCTACGCCGAGGTGTCCCTGCCCGAAGGGGAGCGCGAGGACGCGGCCGCGTATGGCATCCATCCCGCCCTGTTCGACGCCGCGCTGCACGCCCGTGCCCTGGACGTAGCCCCCGACTCCGAGGACGCGCACCGGATTCTGCTCCCGTTCACCTGGAGTGGTCTGCGGCTGCGCGCCACCGGCGCGGACACCCTGCGGATCCGCATCACCCCGACGGCATCGGACCGGCTCACCGTTCTCGCGGCCGATCCGACCGGCGCGGCGGTGGCCGTCGTGGACGATCTGATCCTGCGCCCGGTGCCGGACGGGCAGTTGGGCAGGGCGCGTGCGGCGAGCCGGAACTCGCTGTTCCAACTCGCCTGGACGCGGATGACACCGGCCGAGGGCGCCCCCGCGTGCCGTTCGGCCGTGATCGGCCCGGACGGCGGGCCCCTGGCCGACGCGCTGCCCGACGCCTCCCACCTTCCGGATCTCGCCGCCGTGCGGGCGGCCGTGGCGGGCGGGTCCCCGGCCCCCGACGTGGTGTTCGCCTTCATCGGCTCTCCCACCGATGGTTGGGGCGATCCGGTGGAGCGCGCCCATGACCTGAGCAGGGAGGCCCTCGGGGTGCTGCGGGAGTTCCTCGCCGCTCCGGAATGCGTCGACGCCCGACTGACGGTGGTCACCCGTGGGGCGGTCGCCCCGCAGAGCCATGACGATGTCCACGATCTGGCCGCCTCCGCTGTGTGGGGTCTGGTGCGCAGCGCTCAGTCGGAGAACCCCGGCCGGGTCCTGCTGCTCGACCTCGACGGACTCGACCTCGATGGACGGGATGCCTCGCTACGGGCCCTGGCCGGCGCCGTGGCCTCGGGCGAGCCCCAGCTGGCACTGCGCGACGGCGTGGCGTACGTACCGCGGCTGGTCCACGACGACGCGGCCAAGCGGCTCACTCCGCCGGAGGGGTCGGCCACGTGGCGTCTGGGGCTGACCGGCCACGGCAGCCTGGACCAGCTGGCGTTGGTCGACTGCCCGGACAACACCCGCCCGCTGGGCCGGGACGAGGTCCGGGTGGCGCTTCGGGCGGGCGGGGTGAACTTCCATGACGTCGTCGTGGCGCTGGGCATGGTGGAGGACCCCAGGCCACTGGGCGGCGACGGTGCGGGCGTGGTCGTCGAAGTGGGGCCAGGCACCGAGGAGTTCGCGGTGGGCGACCGGGTCATGGGCCTGTTCAACGGCACCGGGTCGCTGGTCGTCACCGACGTCAGGATGATCACCAGGATCCCCGCGGGGTGGTCCTACGCACAGGCGGCCACCACACCGTCCGCCTTTCTCACGGCCTACTACGGTCTCGCCGATCTCGCGCGGCTGCGGGCCGGGGAGAAGCTGCTGCTGCACGCGGCCACCGGCGGGGTGGGTCTGGCGGCCGTGCAGCTGGCTCGCCACTGGCGAGCCGAGGTGTACGCCACGGCGGGACCCGCGAAGTGGCACGCCCTGCGGGAGCGCGGCTTCGACGACCGTCACATCGCCTCCTCGCGCACCCTCGACTTCGAGGAGCGGTTCCGCGCCGCCGCCGGATCCGTCGATGTGGTGCTCAATTCCCTGGCCGGTGACTTCATGGACGCGTCCTTGCGGCTGCTGGCCCCCAGCGGTCGCTTCATCGACATGGGCCGGACCGACGTCCGCGACCCCGAGGAGGTCGGCGCACGCTACCCGGGGGTCGTCTATCGCGCGTTCGACCTGGTCGGCGGGGCGGGTCCGGACCGAATCCAGCAGATGCTGGCCGAGTTGTCGACGCTGTTCGAGAACGGGACGCTGCAACCGCTGCCGACCACTCTGTGGGACATCCGCAGGGCCCCCGAGGCGTTCCGCTACTTCAGCCAGGCTCGCCACATCGGCAAGATCGTCCTGACGCTCCCCACCGCCCTCGACCCGGAGGGCACGGTCCTCATCACCGGTGGCACGGGCACCCTCGGCGCCGCCACCGCCCGCCATCTGGTGGCCCACCACGGCGTACGGCGGCTGCTGCTCATCAGCCGCCGGGGCCCCGACGCCCCGGGGGCCACGGAGCTGGCGGCCGAACTGACCGAGCTCGGCGCTCACGTCTCCGTCGCGGCGTGTGACGCGGCCGACCGGGCCGCCCTGGCCAAGCTGCTGGAGACCGTTCCCGACCGCCATCCGCTCACCGCAGTCGTCCACGCCGCCGGACTGCTGCGCGATGCCACGGTCGAGGCGCTCACGCCCGATCAGCTCGATGAGGTGTTGCGGGCGAAGGCCGACGCGGCGTGGAATCTCCATGAGCTCACCCGCGACACCGGGCTGTCGGCGTTCGTGTTGTTCTCCGCGGCCGCCGGGCTGCTGGGCGCCGCGGGCCAGGGCAACTACGCGGCGGCCAACGCCTTCCTGGACGCGCTCGCCGTGCACCGTCATGCCCAGGGCCTGCCCGCCACCTCCCTGGCCTGGGGATATTGGGCCCAGGCCACTGGGATGACCGGTGGGATGACGGACGCCGACCGGGCACGGCTGGCGCGGGCCGGGATGGTGGGGCTGGAGACCGAACAGGGTCTCGCACTGCTCGACATCGCGCTCGACAGCGGCCTTCCCGCCCTGGCGCCCATCCGGCTCGACCTGGCCACCATGCGGCGTGAGGCCCATGCCGACGATCTGCCGCCCCTCTTCAGGAGCCTGGTGCGCGGCGCCGCCCCGCAGGCGGCCACCGGAGCCGTCGCCTCGGGCGGGGCGGCACCGGCGGAGGCGTTCGCCACCATGTCCGGGGAGGACCGGCAGCAGGCGCTCCTGAAGCTGGTGCGCAACGCCACGGCGACGGTGCTGGGCCATGACACGGCGGATGCCATCCACCCCGCCCAGAACTTCCGGGAGCTGGGCTTCGACTCGCTGACCGCCGTGGAGCTGCGGAACCGGCTGAGCGCCGCCACCGGTCTGCGGCTGCCCGCCACGCTGGTCTTCGACCACCCCACGCCCACCGCGGTGGTGCGACTGCTGGAGGAACTCCTGGTCCCGGCCGGGACGGCGGCTGCGGACTCGCTCCTCAATGGCCTCGACTCCCTCGACGCCGCGTTGACCGGGGGGATCGCCGACCGGGACCAACGGGCCCGGATCGCGGCCCGGCTGCGGGAACTGCTGCGCAAGGTGGACGGCCCGTGGCAGAACGCGGACGGTGACGGCGACGCCGAGGAGGATCTGGCGTCGGCCAGCGACGAGGAGTTGTTCCGGGCGCTCGACAACGAGCTGACTGTCTCCGACGACGGTCTCCGATGAACCAAGACCACTGGATCAGGACCACTGGATCAGGACCGCTGAATCAGGACAGCCGTGACGATCGGGTTGATGCGATATGACGGATGACGAGAAGCTCCGCAGCTATCTCAAGCGGGCGACCGCCGATCTGCGTCTGGCCAGGCGGCAGTTGCGCGAGGTCGAGGACCGCGCCCGGGAGCCCATCGCCATCGTCGGGATGGCCTGCCACTTCCCCGGCGATGTAGCGACACCCGAGGACCTGTGGCGGGTGGTGGACGAGGGCGTGGACGTCATCTCCTCGTTTCCCGACGACCGTGGTTGGGACCTGGAGAACCTCTACGACCCTGATCCCGAGCACGCCGGTACCAGCAGCGCCCGCGAGGGCGGATTCCTGCGCGATGTGGCCGATTTCGACGCCGAGTTCTTCGGGATCAGCCCGCGTGAGGCCGCGGCGATGGATCCGCAGCAGCGGCTGCTGCTGGAGACGGCGTGGGAGGCGTTCGAACGCGCGGGGCTCACGCGGGAGGCGCTGAGCGGCAGTGCCACCGGGGTGTTCGCCGGGGTGGACTCGTACCACTATCTGTCGCTCATCGGCCAGACGATGAGCGACTCGGCGGGCTATGTGGCCACCGGGAACCTCGGCAGCGTGGTCTCGGGCCGGGTGTCGTACTCGTTCGGCCTGGAGGGGCCCGCGGTCACGGTGGACACGGCGTGCTCGTCGTCACTGGTGGCCACGCACCTGGCGGTGCAGGCACTGCGGCAGGACGAGTGCTCGCTGGCCCTCGCGGGCGGGGTGACGGTGATGGCCACGCCCGGTGGGTTCACCGAGTTCTCGCGCCAGCGCGCGCTCTCCCCGGACGGGCGGTGCAAGGCGTTCGCCGCGGCGGCCGACGGCACGGGCTTCTCCGAGGGCGTCGGCCTGGTGCTGCTGGAGCGGCTGTCGGACGCACGGCGCAACGGACATCGGGTGCTGGCGGTGATCCGCGGTTCGGCGGTCAACCAGGACGGTGCGTCGAATGGTCTGACGGCGCCGAACGGGCCCTCACAGCAGCGAGTGATCCGGCAGGCCCTGGCCAACGCGGGGCTGTCGCCGTCCGAGGTGGACGCGGTGGAGGCGCACGGGACGGGCACGACGCTGGGCGACCCCATCGAGGCGCAGGCGCTGCTGGCGACGTACGGACAGGACCGGCCGGAGGGACGTCCGCTGTGGCTGGGCTCCATCAAGTCCAACATCGGGCACACCCAGGCCGCCGCCGGGGTGGCGAGCGTCATCAAGATGGTGCAGGCCCTGCGGCATGAGGTGCTCCCCGTCTCGCTGCACATCGACGAGCCGACACCGCATGTGGACTGGGGTGCGGGCGAGGTGCGGCTACTGACCGAACCGGTCGAGTGGGCGGCGAACGGACGGCCGCGCCGTGTGGGTGTGTCGTCGTTCGGCATCAGCGGTACGAACGCCCATCTGATTCTTGAGCAGGCTCCCGAACCGGCCGAGGCCGCCCCTGCGTCGGACGTGTCCGGGGGTGGTGTGTCGGCGGGTGGTGTGGTGCCGTGGGTGGTGTCCGGGCGCGGCGCTGAGGCGTTGCGCGGTCAGGCCCGCGCGCTGGCCGAACGGCTGGCCACCGCCCCCGAGG